>NZ_JBRREF010000016.1:0-74996 GCF_056760135.1 Stenotrophomonas sp. STEN023
ATGCTCGGCAGAAGCATTGCCGGTAAAGCCCCTGCCGAGCATGGCTCGGCACTACCGGCTGCGCGCTGGCGCTGTGGGAGCGGCGTGAGCCGCGAGACTGGTGCTGCTTGAAAGGTCCGCAGAGCTACCCCACCCCAACCCTCCCCTTGCCTGCGGCAAAGGGAGGGGGCACAGCCGGCAAAGGGTGGGGCAGAAAACAAAACCCCGCCTTGCGGCGGGGTTTTGTGTACTACAAGCAGCGGTGAGGCTGCGGTGGACTTAGAAGTCCATACCGCCCATGCCACCCATGCCACCCATACCGCCGCCGCCCATGGCCGGCTCGTCCTTCTTCGGAGCTTCGGCAACCATGGCTTCGGTGGTGATCATCAGGCCAGCGATCGAGGCTGCGTTCTGCAGTGCCGAACGGGTCACCTTGGTCGGGTCCAGGATGCCGAATTCCAGCATGTCGCCGAACTCGCCGGAAGCGGCGTTGTAGCCGAAGCTGCCGGTGCCTTCCTTGACCTTGTTGACGATGACCGACGGCTCTTCACCGGCGTTGGCAACGATTTCGCGCAGCGGGGCTTCCATCGCGCGCAGGGCGATCTGGATGCCGTGGTTCTGGTCTTCGTTGTTGCCCTTCAGGCCAGCCAGTGCGGAAACAGCGCGCACCAGGGCGACGCCGCCGCCCGGGACCACGCCTTCTTCGACGGCTGCGCGGGTAGCGTGCAGGGCGTCGTCAACGCGGTCCTTCTTTTCCTTCATTTCGATTTCGGTCGATGCACCGACCTTGATCACGGCAACGCCGCCGGCCAGCTTGGCAACGCGTTCCTGCAGCTTCTCGCGATCGTAGTCCGAAGAGGTTTCTTCGATCTGGGTCTTGATCTGCTTGACGCGCGATTCGATGGCAGCGGTATCGCCGGCGCCGTCGATGACGGTGGTGTTTTCCTTGGAAACCTGCACCTTCTTGGCGCGGCCCAGGTCCTTGATGGTGGCCTTTTCCAGCGACAGGCCAACTTCTTCGGAGATCACGGTGCCGCCGGTCAGCACGGCCATGTCTTCCAGCATCGCCTTGCGACGGTCGCCGAAGCCCGGTGCCTTGACGGCCACGACCTTGACGATGCCACGGATGGTGTTGACCACCAGGGTAGCCAGCGCTTCGCCTTCGATGTCTTCAGCGATGATCAGCAGCGGCTTGCCTGCCTTGGCGACGCCTTCCAGCACCGGCAGCAGGTCACGCACGTTGGAGATCTTCTTGTCGTGCAGCAGGATGTACGGGTCATCCAGGTCAGCGGTCTGCGACTGCTGGTTGTTGATGAAGTACGGGGACAGGTAGCCGCGGTCGAACTGCATGCCCTCGACGACGTCCAGCTCGTTTTCCAGGCCCGAGCCTTCTTCAACGGTGATCACGCCTTCCTTGCCAACCTTCTTCATCGCTTCGGCAATGATGTTGCCGATCGACTCGTCCGAGTTGGCCGAGATGGTGCCGACCTGGGCGATGGCCTTGTCGTCAGCGGTGGGCTTGGAGATGTTCTTCAGCTCGGCGACGGCGGCGATCACGGCCTTGTCGATACCGCGCTTGAGGTCCATCGGGTTCATGCCGGCAGCAACAGCCTTGGCGCCTTCGCGGATCAGGGCCTGGGCCAGCACGGTGGCGGTGGTGGTGCCGTCGCCAGCGTCGTCATTGGTGCGCGAAGCAACTTCCTTCACCATCTGCGCACCCATGTTCTCGAACTTGTCAGCCAGTTCGATTTCCTTGGCAACGGACACGCCGTCCTTGGTGATGGTCGGGGCGCCGAAGCTCTTCTCGAGCACGACGTTGCGGCCCTTCGGGCCCAGGGTTGCCTTGACGGCATTGGCGAGAACGTTGACGCCGCGCACCATGCGCGAACGGGCGTCTTCACCGAAACGAATATCCTTGGCAGCCATTGCGATTACCTCTGAGTAGAGCCGAGCCGAGCTCGGCTGCTTTTATCGGGAAAGGGGGTTTACAGGAACAGGTGGCGCGGCAGCTCAGCCGATGACGGCAAGCACGTCGTCTTCGCGCAGCACCTTGTACTCGACGCCTTCGGCCTTGTAGGACGAACCGGCGTACTGGCCGTAAATGACCTTGTCGCCAACCTTCAGCGACGGGGCGCGCACCGAACCGTTGTCCAGCGGCTTGCCCGGGCCCACGGCCACGACTTCACCCTTGGTGGACTTTTCCTTGGCCGAATCCGGGATCAGGATGCCGCCGGCGGAGATTTCGTCGGCTTCGATCGGCTTGACCACAACGCGGTCGTGAAGCGGCTTGATGCTCATGAAGGACCTCTTAAGTAATTGATTGGCCTGAAATTTCGGCGACACCGGCTGGGAAACAGGGGGACGCCGGCATCACGCGTAAAAAGGCCCGTCGTGCGGGCTTGGTTGGGAGATGGGGCTGGCTGGGGGCCTTTCAAGGGCAGGCCGGCAAATTGATTGACGCAGCCCTGCCGGGCCAATCCCCGTCCCCGCCGCGCCCTGCGGGGCTTGCATGGAGGACGCCGTCCCTGCCGACCAGGTCCATGACGCTATGATCCAAGGGCTGCGTATGGATGCCAGTTTCAATGTCAAAGGAGAAGCGAATGAAAGTGCTGTATCGATTTGCCCCGTTGTTGCTCGTCTTTCTCGCCGCCTGTAGCCAGCTGACCGGCCCGTCTGCCAGCGAGTACATGGACGCCAATATCAGCAACTGGAACGGCCTGATTGCCAAGGTCAACGATTGGAGCGGCGGCAACGATGCCGAGCGTCTGACCCAGGCCATGGCCGAGCGCAAAGATCTGGCCAGCTTCAAGTTCCGGCTTGGCAATGCGCGCCAGGAAGCGGTGAACATGCGTGAGCAGATGAAGCTGCTCAAGACACCGGACGATGCCACCGAGCTGCATGCCAAGCTGGTGTTGTCGCTGGAAGAGGCGGTGATCTGGTACGACGCCATGCTCAAGCTGACCGACCTGCCCGATGGTTTCAGCAACGAACAGGCAGCGCCCTTGCTCGAAGCAATCGACGAGACCGGCACCAGGTTCGACAAGCTCACCGATGAGCTGGACCAGATGCAGGATGCCTATGCCAGGAAGCACCGCATCAACCTGACCCGCACCGAATTACCGGCGGCAAGCGAGGGCTGATCGTCACGGCAGGTACCAATGGCGCGCGGGATGCTGCTCAGCGGTGATGCAGCGCCTGCGCCGCCACTGGTGGTGCTCGAAAAAAATGGCGCGCCCCGGGGATAACGGAGCACGCCATGGCAATAGAGAACCGCCCAGACTGCAGGCTGAACTACCTTTTTAGGAATATCAGAGGTAACGCGACCATTGCACCGAGGCGCTGGCGGCACTTGCCGGCAGGCCGCCGCTGCCGGTGCTGCACACCGGCAGCAGGTTCAAACCACCACCGCTGGGCACATCAACCGAGATGCCGCCGGCCGAGATCTTGGTGTCGGCGGTCTGGTTGCTGCCCACCGTCAAGCTGCCGTGGATGGTTACCGTGGCGCCGCTGGTCGACAACTGCTTGCCCAGCATCACGCTGCCACGCAATTCCCAGCCCGCGATGTCCGCAGCACCCTCGGCGATGATGCTGGTGTTGGCAATCGGCAGGCCCTGGTAGGTCTGCGGCTTGCCATCGGCACCCTGCCCTTCCCATTCCACCAACTGCGTGCGGCTGGCACACAGATTGGTCGGGTAGAAGTCGCCACCACAGACCTTGGCCGCACCGGCGAAGTTCGGCGCGATCAGATCGCGATGGCCGGCGGTGGTGAGGGTGACGTTGCCGCCACAGGTGGCCTGGCTCGGGTCGTCACAGCCGCGCACCACCACGGTGTTGAGGAAGTCGGTACTGGTACCGTCGATCTTCACCGACTGGTCGAACCACAGCACGCCAACCGGCATCTTGGTGACGCCGTGCAGCAGCCAGCTGCCATCGCTCTGCCGGGCCTTCAGGCAGCCTTTCTCATTGGTGTAGTTGCAGGTCATCAACTCCTGCAGGATCGCCAGCTGCGCCGGGGTTGGGTTGCTCAACGGGTAGACACCGTCGATGGAATCACCATTTGCACGCTTCACATTGCGGATGGTCAGCTGTGCGGCACCATCAACCGTACTGAAGGCGTAGTTGGCCATGGCCAGGAAGTTGTCGGCATCCACCGGCTTGACCCGCGCTTCGCAGTACGGGATGCCGGGCAGGCCCGGACTGGTGCCGGCCTGCTTGGTCTGCACGTTGTTCACCGGCATGTTGAGGTTGCCGGCAAGCCGGCCCGAGCCGCTCACCGAGACCTGGTTGACCGTCATGTCACCGCCACCGAGCAGGTTTTTCACCGTACCCGATGTCATGGCGATGGTGCCGCTGGCCCAGAGCGTCTCGTACTTGCCGCTCCACCCCGACACGGTGACGTTGTAGCCCCACAACTGGCCCACCGTGAGCGTTGCCAGGCCAACCGTGCCACCGGCAATACGGGTGGAACGGAAGCTGAGCGCATCCGGCAGGCTGACAGTGTCCGCGCCCTTCAAACGCTCGGCAGCTGCCGCGCCGGTGACCAGGCCAGTGCTGGCATCAATCTTCAACAGCGCTGCGCCGGTGCTGTCCTGCGCACTGAAATCCAGCAGGAACTGGCTTTGATCAGCCAGGGTGACAACCACGTGACCACTGTTGAGCGGCGCAACGGTACCCGTCACCCACGGCGTGCCGCCGGTCACGGTGGACGCAATCAAGTGGCCACCGACTTCGGCCGTGCCGATCAACGCGGTGCCGGAGTAAACGCCGACCGCATAAGCACCGGCCTTGATCGCCGCGTAACTACCGCCACCAACACCACTGCCGATCTCGACATTGCGTGCCCACAGCGTGGTTCCGTTGGGATTGCCCATGCCGTTGATGCGGATGGTGCCTTCCGAATACAGGTGACCGTTATCGGTGATGCCACCACCGCTCAATGACACATCGCCCTTGACGCAACCGGAGATGCGCGCGGTAGAGCCGCCACCAATCGTCAGGTTGCCGGCCACCACGATGTTCTCGTAGTCCACCGCGTTGGTGACGTCGAGCTTGCCGCCGCTGTAATCCAGGTTGCCGTTGAATACCATCGGCGCCTTGGGCATGGATGCGCACACCGGCGGAATGCCCGGCCCGCCACTGCCCGGCACCACGTCATAGATCACTTCGACGGTTGCGGTGGTCAAGGCACTGCCGACGCCCGCGGTGCCGATGACCTGGGCACTGACCCGGTAGTGGTTGCTGCCGGCAGCTTCGATCGAGGTCACCGTGGCAGCGCGCACACCCAGCGCTTCAAGGCCGCTGACCTGCTTGGCATCGTTACCTACCCAGCCCGGCCACACCGTGGTTTCCACCTGCAGCAGATACAGCCGCAGCGCTTCCACACCGCGCCACGCTGCAGCCTGTGCGGCGGTGGCCGAATGCGTGGTGAGCTGCTGCGACTGGGTGCCACGCAGCGAATAGATCGTTGCCGCGACCGTGACCGATACCGCCAGCCCCACCATCAGGACGATCAACAACGTGGCCACACCGCGCTGTCGCTTCGGTGCGGAAAACCGGTTCCTGTCCATGCGTACACGCTCCTTATGCATCAGATGGTCACTGCAAGATTTGGCAGGCACGCCAGGAACAGGTGGCTGCTGGCATCACTGCGCTCCAACGCCAACTGCTGCCCGACGGCCGCGGTAGGCGTGGTACTGAAGTCCTGTTGCATGTAAGGCAGGCATTGCCGCTGCCCTTTCAGCGAGAACACATAGCCAGGGGCCAGGGTCATCGCGCCGACTTCCTCTTCACCCGCCGCGAACGCGCTACCGTCCTTCTGTGCCGGTGTGAAAAAGGCCGCGCTGCCGGCAAGCAGATGCCGTTCGTTGCTGTTCCATGTGGCCACTTCGGCATCGCTGCAGGCCTTGGGTGTGAAGCGATACAGGCCTTCGCCATCCACCAGACGCAGGCCCGAGCAGACGTAGCCGGCGGCAGTGAGCTCGGCCTTGTAACGCCAGACCAACTCCTTGCCAGCGTCACGCACGTAGAGCTTGCTGTTCAAGCTGTCGGCCGCCGGCACACCGAAGCCAGCGCCCTGCAGCTCGATCTGCGCCGACAACAGCGCCGCCGACACCTGGCCATCGCGCAACGCCGAACGTGATGCATTGGCGGAGACCTCAACCATGGTTTTGTACAGCGTCATCATCGCGGCAATGGTGATCAGCGAGATCACCAGTCCTACCAGCATGCTGATCAGGCTCTGCCCGCCTTGCTGCTGGCGGCCAATCCGGGCGGCGGTGTGTGCGTGCATGTTCATTGCTTCGTTGACACCAGCAGATCGGGATCGTTTTCGTTGGCCCCCTTGCTGCCGAGATCGGTCGCGGCGACGGTCAGGTCCACCCGCTGCGGTGCATCCACGGTGCGCGCAACACCTGCCATTGCGACCGTTGCAGTAGCTGCCTCACAGCTGACCGCTGCGCTCTTGGACTCACCGTTGGGCATGCTGATCGCCAGCGTACCGCTGCCACACAGGCCCACGCCCTGGGTCTGCAGACTGTCGCGCAGGCGCTCTACCACCAGGTTTTCCACCTTGGCATCGCGTTGGCTGTTCATTACCCCGGCAGCAACATGGGCAAGTCCGGCACCGATGATGCTGGTGATCAGCACACCGAACAGCGCTTCAAGCATCATGTCGCCGCGCTGGCGGCGCGGCGGATCAAAGCAGATCGACATAGAGCGGGTCCTGGCTGTTCATGCCAATGGCAATACGCGAGTGAGTGATACCGCTGCTGCAACTGGTGGCAGCCGGCAGGCGCCGGCCACGGTTGTCGAATGCGACGCAGGAGAGCCGGTCGGCCGAACTCTGCAGCGCATCGGCATCCGCATAATCCTCAACGCCGATCAGGCGGTACTCACCGCCGCGCGGCAGCTCGCCCTGCCACAGCACTTCGGTGCCATCACCGCGCAGGATCTGCAGGCTGCGATCACTCTGCTGCAGCCGCGCCGAGACGGCGGTGCCGGTGACATGCTCGGGATTGCGCAGGGCCAGCGAACGGGTCTGCGATACCGCCTCCCACAGCAGGTTGCGGGCCTGCATCTGCCGGTTGCTGTCGATCCATTGCAGCGTGAACGGCACCCCTGCCAAAGCCAGCACTGCCATTACCGCCAGGGTCACCATCAATTCGACCAGTGAAAAACCCGTGGCGCGCCGGCTCATGGCCAGTCGCTCAGGCCGGCGCAGTTGCCGGAGATGGTTCGGTTATTGCCCGCATCCAGCTTCAAGGTACAGCCACTGGCCTTGCCCAAGGCAGCGCCGGCAACCGCCTTGAGCTCGTAACCACCGCTGCTGGCGGCATAGGTATAGGTGAACTGACCAGCCTTGGTGGCCGCGCTCCATCCTTTCTTGGCCGCCGCGTCGGTGGCCGGATAGCCCAGTGTGCGCTGGCGGTGATTCTCGACCGTGCTGGACAGCGCCATCAAATCACTTTGCGCCGTGCGGATCTTGCTGCGCAGGACGTAGTCCGAATACAACGGCAATGCGATCATGGCCAGGATCGCGATGATCGCCACGACGATCATCAGCTCGATCAACGTGAAGCCCTGACTGGAAACCCGGTTGTTGCGTTGTTCCATACGCCCCCCTGAAGAGCCCTGCGAACACCTGCACCTGTCGTCGAATGGCGCCTTGTAAGATTTGGCCTTCGCCTCTAGTCGGATGAAGGTCGCGTGAAATTGTGACGCAGCGCAATATACAATTCGTGACATCGATGTCAACTGTTCCATTCAAAAGTGTCCGAACGGCTTCTGCGACAATGGCTGGATGGACGTAAGACTGGTCTTCTGCACCTGCCCCGACGATCAAACCGCACAGGCTCTGGCTCAGCACCTGGTCGAACAGCGTTTGGCTGCCTGTGTGAACTTGTTGCCCGCAATGCGGTCTGTGTACCGCTGGCAGGAGCAGATTGAACAAGCTGAAGAAATTCAGCTAATTATCAAAACCTGTGCTGATCGGCTGGATGCCTTGAGCGCCGCCATCAGGCAGCACCACCCGTATGAATTGCCGGAGATCGTGGCGATCTCCCCCAGCGCCGGCTTGCCGGCGTATCTGGACTGGATCCGGGCGCAGACCCGGGAGGAAACATAATTGATGATGCTGTTGCGACAATTTGCCGCTTTCTGCCTGCTCTCCCTGGCCGCCCTGCCGGCGCTGGCCATCAGCGAAAAAGACCTGCTTCCGGTCGATCAGGCCTTTGCCCTGCGCGCCGAAGCGCCCAGCCGCGACCGCATCGAGCTGCGCTGGGACATCGCCCCGGGCTATTACCTGTACCACCACCGCACCAGCGTCAAAGCCGGCCCCGGCTTCACAGCCAGCGCACTGCAGATGCCGCAGGGCGAGAAGAAGCACGACGAATTCTTCGGCGATGTTGAGACCTACCACCGCCAATTGCGCGCGGTGCTACCCGGCAACGCCGACCCGGGCGCCACCAGCGTCACCCTCGAAGTCCGCTACCAGGGCTGTGCCGATGCCGGCGTGTGCTATCCGCCGCAGAAACGCATGGTCGAAGTAAGGCTGCCTGGCGCAGCTGGCGCTGCATCCGCAGCGGCAGCCGCAGCGCCCGCTGCACCGATCTTCAACCCGCTGGCCGGCAACGCCGGTGGTGGCCTCAACCTGCCTGGTGCCCCCGCCGTGCAGGGCCTGCCGCTGCCGTCGGAGAAGGCCTTCGGCTTCGAAGCCATCGTCGACAATGGCAACCGCCTGCTGCTGCGCTTCTCGCCGGCGCCTGGCTATTACCTGTACCGCGACCGCACCTCGCTGGCGCTGGAAGGCGCCGACGGCGTGCGCGCCGGCCGCCCACAGTGGCCAGCGGGCAAGCCCTACCGCGACGAGCACTTCGGCAACGTGGTGGTCTACTTCGACCAGGTTGACGTACCGCTACCCCTGCGCCGTGACAAACCCGACGCAACCCCGGCCACCCTTGTTGTCACCTTCCAGGGCTGCCAGACCGACGGCATCTGCTATCCGCCAATGACCCGCCGGGTGCGACTGTCGTTGCCGGTGGGCAAGATTTCGTCGAAAGAAAAGGAAGAACTGGCGGTCGCGCCGCTGGTGATTCCGCCGTTGCCGGCTGGCAAGAAGGGCGAAGTCACTCCGCTGCCGCTGATCGATCCGGCCAACCCGCCGGCCCCACAGCCGCTGGTCGTGCGCCCGGCCGCCGAAGCCGCCAGCCTTGCCGAAGCCGCGCCGGATGCATCAGCCGACAACACCAGCCGCAGCCAACCGCCAGCAGAGACCGCAGGCAACAGCTCCTTGTTGTGGATTCTGCTGCTGGCGCTGGCCGGTGGCCTGATCCTGAATCTGATGCCCTGCGTCCTGCCGATCCTGTCGTTGAAGGTGCTGGGCGTGGCGCAGAGCGGTGAGAGCCGCCAGCGCGCCCGCAACCACGCGCTCTGGTATACGGCCGGCGTACTGGTCGCGTTTACCGCGGTCGGTGGCTTGGTGCTTGCGCTGCGCGCAGCCGGGCAGGCCGCCGGTTGGGGCTTCCAGCTGCAGCATCCGTGGTTCATCGCTGCGCTGGTGTACCTGATGTTCGCGGTGGGCCTGAGCCTGTCAGGCTTGTTCACCCTTGGCGGCAACGCCGGCCAGCTGGGTCAGAACCTTGCCGGACGCAGCGGCCCAACCGGTGACTTCTTCACCGGCGTGCTCGCCTGCGTGGTTGCCAGCCCCTGCATCGCGCCGTTCATGGGCCCGGCACTGGCCTACGCCTTCACCGCGCCGCCCGCGCTGGCGCTGCTGGTATTCCTGGCATTGGGCCTGGGCTTGGCACTGCCGTTCCTGTTGATCGGCTTTGTGCCGGCGCTGGCCAAGCGCCTGCCCAAACCCGGCGCATGGATGGAAACCTTCAAGCACGTCATGGCTTTCCCGATGTACCTCACCGCCATCTGGCTGTTGTGGGTGCTGGGCAAGCAGCGTGGCATCGATGCCATGGGCCTGATGCTGATCGGCATGACCCTGCTGGCATTGGGCCTGTGGTGGTTTGAGCGCAGCCGCTGGCATAGCCGCCGGATCGGCATGGTGCTGGGCGCGGTGATCGCACTGCTGGCCTTGGCGCCGGTATGGGGCGTGACCCGCCTGCCGCCACCGGGTGCTGCTGCCGCCAGCGAAGGCACAGTGGCCTACTCGCCGCAGATGCTCGACCGCCTGCGCGCCGACAACCGCGTGGTGTTCGTCAACATGACTGCCGACTGGTGCGTCACCTGCAAGGCCAACGAACGCAATGTGCTGGACCGCGACAAGTTCCGCGACACGCTCAAGCGGGTCAACGCGGTGTACATGCGCGGTGACTGGACCAATGTGGATCCGCAGATCAGCGCCTTCCTCGACCAGCACAAGGCGGTCGGCGTGCCGCTGTACGTGGTCTACGGCCCCGGCGCACCGCCACGCGTGCTGCCCACCGTGCTGACCCAGTCGGTGGCAGAAGAAGCGCTGTTGCGCGCGGCGCGCTGATGCGTCGTGTCGGGTGGTGGGTGGTGGGCATTGCCGCGGCGGCTGGATTGTCGGCAGGTGCGTGGTTGAGCCGTCCCGCCACACCGCCGTTGCCGTCGATGAGTACGCCTTCAGCACCGCTGAAATCGGCGACACCGGTACAGGGCGTACGCATTGGTGAGTTGATGCCGTCGTTCACCCTGCCTGATCTGGACGGCATGCCGGTGCAGTTCCCGGACAAGTTCAGGGGCAAGCCGCTGTTGATCAATGTATGGGCCAGCTGGTGCGCGCCCTGCATTGAAGAGATGCCGGAGCTGGCGCGGTTTGCCGCCCGTCATGCCGATGCTGGACCGCAGGTGGTGGGGTTGGCCCTGGATACGCCGGAAGCGGTGCTGGATTTTCTCGGCAACGTGCCGGTGTACTACCCGATCGTTATCGAGACGCCGGGGCCGAATGATGCCAGCGTCAAGCTTGGGAACGCGCAGGGGCTACTGCCTTACAGCGTGTTGATCGATGCGCAGGGGCGTGTGCTCAAGCAGAAGCTTGGGCCGTTCAAGGCGGGTGAGATTGATGCGTGGGTTGCGGGTGTGGAGCCTTCTGCTACGCAGTGAATCTGCAAGCCTTGAATTGATGGTTGCGCTTGGATTGGCAGTGCGGGGAAGTGCAGCGCCCTCGGAGTTTAGTCTGCGCCAAAAGCCAAGAGCCCCCCTCATCCGCCCCTTTGGGGCACCTTCTCCCGCTGGCGGGAGAAGGGAATGCACTCCGCTCGTGTTCTGCTGCAACTGACGCATTTCGCAGCCCGGCCAGGCTCTGCTTTGCTTTGCTTTGCTTTGCTCTGCTCTGCTCTGCTTTGCTTTGCTTTGCTTTACGTCCCTTCTCCCGCCTGCGGGAGAAGGTGCCCCGAAGGGGCGGATGAGGGGAAGCTTTGCTTTGAGCTTTTGCCTTTGAGCTTCTGCTTCTGGCTTCTACAAGGTGCTTCGCACCTTACCCTCTCCTGAAGGGAGAGAGGCTCAAGCTCACATCACCAGAACACCGCGTACAGCGCAATCAGAATCGCGATCACCGCCACCGCGCCGATGTTGAACACACCACCCGTGCGGTAGTCCACGTCACGTGTGTCGATGATGTCCTTCTCCGGCGCCGCCGGCGTCAACAGTGAAACACCCACCGCCAAGGCCAAGGCCAGCAGGAACACCAGGCCGACGCGATCGATGAAGGGCAATGCCGGCCAGGCCAGCTTCAACACGATCGACAACACGAACGAACCAATCGCCGCCGACAGTGCACCCGCCTCATTGGCACGCTTCCAGAACAGGCCCAGCATGAAGATCACCACGATGCCGGGAGTGAAGAAGCCGGTGTATTCCTGGATGTACTGGAAGGCCTGGTCGAAGCTGCCCAGCAACGGCTTGGCGGTGAGAATACCCAGCACCACCGCCACCACCGCCGCGATGCGGCCGACGCGCACCAGCTTGGTCTGCTCCGCTTCGGGATTGCGCTTGGCGTAGAAATCCAAGGTGAAAATCGTCGCCACCGAATTGATCTTCGATGCCAGCGAGGCAACGATGGCCGCCACCAGCGCGGCAAACACCAGGCCCAGCACACCGGTCGGCAGCATCCGCATCATCGTCGGGTAGGCCTGGTCGGGCTTGTCCAGATTCGGCGCCAGCATCACTGCCGCGATACCCGGCAACACCACGATCACCGGCATCAGCAGCTTGAGAAAAGCAGCAAACAACACGCCTTTCTGTGCCTCGCCGATGCTCTTTGCCGCCAGCGCACGCTGGATGATGTACTGGTTGAAGCCCCAGTAGCTGATGTTCATGATCCACAGGCCGCCGAGCAGCACGCTCAAGCCGGGCAGGTCCTTGTAGAAAGGATTGTCCTTGCTGAGGATCATCTCGAAGTGACCCGGCTGTGCCTGCCACAGTTTGTTGAAACCGGCGACGATGCCGGCGCCATCGCCGAGCTGGTTCAAGGTCAGCCCGGCAACGAACAGGCCGCCAAGCACCAGCAGGGTGACCTGCACGATATCGGTGAGCGCGACGGCCTTTAGCCCGCCGTACAGCTGGTACAGCAGCGCGAACACGCCGATCAGCACCACCGCGGTCATCTGCTCCATGCCGGTGACCTGGTTCACCGCTACCGCGCCCAACCACAGGATCGAAGTGACGTTGACGAACACGTACAGGCCCAGCCAGAACACCGCCATCACCGTGCGGATGCGTGCGCCGTAACGCTGCTCCAGGAACTGCGGCATGGTGTAGATGCCGTTGCGCAGGAACACCGGCAGGAACCACTTGCCGACGATCAACAAGGTGAGCGCCGCCATCCACTCATACGACGCCACCGCCAGACCGATCGCATAGCCCGAACCAGACATGCCGATGATCTGCTCGGCGGAAATATTCGCCGCGATCAACGATGCGCCGATCGCCCACCATGGCAATGACTTGCTGGCCAGGAAGTAATCCTTGGCGTCCTTGCTGTGCCCGGCTTTCTCCCGCGACACCCATTGCGCAAGGATGAAGATACCGGCCAGGTAGACCAGTACGATCGCGATATCCAACGTGCCCAAACCCATCTCATCACTCCCTGTTGTGCACCGACCGGGCCGTCATCCCTGCGCCCTTTCGCTACCGACCCCAACGGGCCAAATCATCAGGTGCGCCGGCACCCTCCCGTACCGGCGCTTTCGCTGTTTCAGCGTGTTGCGCAGTCTACGTTTACCTCGGCCTCACCGGCCGCGCCAAGGGCGATCCGTGATACCGAGATATCCGCAACGGCAGCGGTTTCCAGCTCGGTTGTACGTTGGATTTTTGACAGATCCGCACCCGCAGCGGCGAAACATTTGAGTGGCACGCCAACGCTTACCCACTTGCCAGCCGGAATGGCCGACAAGCTGGATTGCAGATCGACCTTGGCCGCGCAACCCGCACCGCAGCCCACGCCCACCGTCAACGGTGCCGATACCGCACTGTCGCGGCGCAGCGTCAACTGCAACTGCACGTCGCCGTTGCTCTCGCGGGTGACATCGATCGGTGTCGCTGCAATCAGCGCGAACTTTGCCAGCGCCGTGCCCGACCATTGCAGGCGACGTGCGTCCTCCTGCGCCTTGTGATCAACCGCGGTCATCTTCAAGCTGCCGTCGGCCAGCACGGTCGGCACGGTGGTGGCCGGCATGTCCGGCTGCGATGCACTGGACAGCTGCAGCGACAGGCCCAGCGACGGGCGGCCCTTGGCGAAGTACACGCCGCTGCCGGCCTGCTCACCGCTCACGCCGGAGTCTTCCGGCAACGCTGCCACATCGCCCTTGTCGGCATAGCTCAGGCCATGGCCGAACTTGTACAGCGGGTTATGGCCCGGCTTGTTCACCGCCGAGTCGATCGCGGTGCGCGGCCAGGAGAAGCTGAGCTTGCCCTTGAAGTCGTGGTTGACGCTGCCATCGGCCTTGCGCAGCAGCACATCGGCGATGCCCGCACCTTCCGAGCCCGGCAACCATGCAGCGACGAAGGCGTCGGAGGCATTGATCTCGCGGTTCATCCACAGCGGACGGCCGCTGATGAATACCGCCACCACCGGAATGCCTTCGCTCTTCAGCCGCTTGAGCAGTTCCAGGTCGGCATCGTTGCCCGGCTTGTACAGCAGGTTGGGGATGTCACCCTGGAATTCGGCATAAGGCTCTTCGCCGAACACCACCACCGCGACATCCGGCTTGGCCTTGTACTTGCCATCGACCGCCAGTTCGGCGCTGCCACCAGCAGCACTGACTTCACGCTGTAGGCCTTCCCAGATGGTGTCCGCATTGGGGAAATCGGCACGGTTGGTGCCGGTGCCCTGCCAGTTCAAGGTCCAGCCACCGGCCTGCTTGCCGATGTTGTCGGCGCCATCACCGGCCACCAGCACCTTCTGGTCGGCGCGCAGCGGCAGGATGCCGTTGTTGTTCTTCAGCAGCACCAGCGATTCGCGCACGGCCTGACGAGCCACCGCACGGTGCTCGGCTGCACCCAGCAATTCAAACTTGCCGCCCAACGCACGCGCCGAAGGCTTGGGTGCATCGAACAGGTTCATGCGGAACTTCACCCGCAGCACGCGACGCACGGCGTCATCCAGGCGCTCGGTCGAGAGCTTGCCCGACTTCACCGCGGCAACGGTGGACTCGTACATGCCCTTCCAGCTGTCGGTGGCCATCGCCATGTCCAGGCCAGCGTCATAGGTGGCCGGGCAATCGGTGGTGCTGCAACCGGGAATCTGGCCGTGGCCATTCCAGTCGCCGACCACGAAACCGCCGTAGTTCATGCGGCCCTTCAGCACGTCGGTCAGCAGCGGCTTGTGGCCGTGCATCTTGACCCCGTGGAAGCTGTTGAACGAAGCCATCACCGACTGTGCACCGGCCTTGATGGCGGTGACGTAACCGGCGCTGTGGACATCGCGCAGCTCGGCCTCGCTGACCGCGGTATCGCCCTGGTCCTTGCCGTCGGTGGTGCCGCCGTCGCCGACGAAATGCTTGACCGACACCATCACGTGCTTGTCGTCGAGGAAGTCCGGCGCACCGACCTTGCCCTGCAGGCCTTCGACCATCGCCGCGGCGAACTCGGCCACCAGCTGCGGGTTCTCAGAATAGCCTTCATAGGCGCGGCCCCAGCGCACGTCCTGCGGCACCGCCACGGTCGGCGCGAACGCCCACTCCATGCCGGTGGCGCGGGTTTCGGCGGCGGTGATCTGGCCGATGCGGCGCTGCAGTTCAACGTTGCGGGTTGCGCCCAGACCAACGTTGTGCGGGAACAGCGTCGCGCCCACCACGTTGCTCTGGCCGTGCATGGCATCGATACCGAACAGGAGCGGGATCGCCTTGCCGCCGGTCGAGGTATCCATCGACGCGGCCCAGAAATCATCGGCAACCTGCAGCCAGTCCTTGGCCGGTGCGTTGTACTTGCCACCCGGGTCGGAGCTGCCACCGGCCAGGATCGAGCCCAGCCGATACTTGCGTACGTCGTCCGGGGTGATGCTGGCCAGGTCGCCCTGCACCAGCTGGCCGACCTTCTCCTCCAGCGTCATCGTCGCCAGCAGATCGTTGACGCGCTTTTCCAGCGCCGGATCTTCCGTCAGCGGCCATTCCACCACCGGCCACTGTTCCGGATGGATCGTGCCGTCATACGCGGCATCGGCCGTGGCCGCCTGCGGTGCAGCCTTGTCGCCGCTGTTGCAGCCGGCCAGCACCGCGATACCCACTGCCAGCGCGCCAACCAGGGCCGCGCGGCGTGTCGAAAACTTCATCATCCTCAACCCTCCATCTGCTCGAGCGAACGACCCTTGGTCTCACGCACGAACTTGATAACAAAGAACACCGAGATCACCGCCGACACCAGGTAGATGCTGTACGTCGATGCCAGACCAATGCCGGCCAGCAGCATCGGGAAGGTCACCGTGACGATGAAGTTCGCCGTCCATTGCGCCGCACCGGCAACCGCCAGCGCCGAACCACGGATCTGGTTGGGGAACATCTCGCCCAGCATCACCCACATCACCGGGCCCCAGGACACGTTGAAAAACACCACGTAGGCATTGGCCGCGACCAGCGCCAGCGTGCCCATGTGGCCGGGCAGCTGCAGGTGGCCGTCCACCATCGAACCGCTGGCGAAGGCGTAGACCACCAGTCCCAGCGATACCGCCATGCCACTGGAACCGATCCACAGCAGCGGCTTGCGACCGATCTTGTCGATCAACAACACGGTGACGATGCAGGCACCGATGCTGAGCGCGCCGGACAACACATTGATCAGCAGCGCATCACTCTCGGAGAAGCCCACCGCCTGCCACAGCACCGCGCCGTAATAGAACACCACGTTGATGCCTACCAGCTGCTGGAACACCGCAAGGCCAATGCCCACCCAGACGATCGGGCGGATCTTGCGGGTGGCTTTGTCGACCAGATCCGACAGCTGCGGGCGGTGGTGGTCCTGCGACAACGACGCGTCGATCTCGCCCAGCGTGGCCTGCGCCTGCTCGGCACCGAACAGACGGGTCAGCACGGCCAATGCTTCGTCCTTGCGGCGCTTGACCACCAGGAAGCGCGGGCTTTCCGGGATGAACAACAACAACAGCAGGAACAGCAGCGACGGGATCGCCTGCATCCAGAACATCCAGCGCCATGCGGCCTGGCCGGCCCACAGCGGCTCGGTCGAGGCGCCAGCGGCCTTGGCCAGCAGGTAGTTGCTGAGGAAGGCGATGAACAGGCCGGAGATGATCGCGATCTGCTGCACCGTGGCCAGCCGACCGCGGTAACGCGCCGGTGCAACCTCGGCGATATAGGCCGGCGACATCACGCTGGCCGCACCCACCGCGAAGCCACCGACCACGCGCGCGGCGATGAACACCAGCGAGCTGTGCGCCGCGCCGGCACCGAGTGCCGACAGCAGGAACAGCACTGCCGAAATGATCAACACCGAGCGTCGGCCCAGCCGGTCAGCCAGGCGACCGGCGAAGAACGCGCCGATCGCACAGCCCAGCAGCATCGAGGCCACTTCAAAACCCAGCTGTGCCTCGGTGGAACCAAAGGCCTGCTTCAGGCCATCGACGGTGCCGTTGATCACGCCACTGTCGAAGCCGAACAGGAACCCGCCTATCGTCGCCACCACGCTGATCAATACGATCAGCGCGGTGTTTTCCTTGTTTGCTGCTGACTGCCCCATCCCCTCACCCTCTTTGTCTGGTTATGTCGTCGGCCTGGTGCTCAGCGCAGCAGGTATTGATTGAGCAGGTTCTCGTAGCGCTCCTGCTTGCCGCTGGCCTGCACCGGTTCGCCGTTGCCGGCCGCGAGCTTGGCCAGGTCGGCCAGGCCCAGCTTGCCGCTGGCGAAGTCCTTGCCGGCGCCGGCATCGAAGCTGGCGTAACGCTGTGCGCGCCACTGTTCCCACGGCGAATCATTGAGCAGGCCGTGGGCCACTTCCAGACCGCGTGCGAACGCATCCATGCCACCGATGTGGGCAATGAACAGGTCTTCCATGTCGGTGGATTCACGGCGCGGCTTGGCGTCGAAGTTCAGGCCGCCGACCAGGCCGCCCTGGCGCAGCACCACCAGCATCGCGCCGACGGTGTCGTACAGGTCGGTCGGGAACTGGTCGGTGTCCCAGCCGTTCTGCGCGTTGCCACGGTTGGCATCGATGCTGCCGAGCAGGCCGTGATCGGAGGCGACCTGCAGGTCGTGCTCGAAGGTGTGGCCGGACAGCGTGGCGTGGTTGGCCTCGATGTTGAGCATGAAGTCGTCCTGCAGCCCATTGGCCTTGAGGAAGCCGGCGACGGTTGCCGAGTCGAAATCGTACTGGTGCTTCATCGGCTCCATTGGCTTGGGCTCGATGAAGAACTTGCCGGTGAAGCCGATGCTGCGACCGTAGTCGCGTGCGGCGCTGAGGAAGCGTGCGAAGTGCTCAAGCTCGCGCTTCATGTTGGTGTTGTGCAGGCTGGCATAGCCTTCGCGACCACCCCAGAACACGAAGTGCTCGCCGCCCAGTTCAACCGTGGCTTCCAGCGCGGCCTTGACCTGCACCGCGGCGCGGCTGACCACGTTGAAATCCGGGTTGGTCGCCGCGCCGTTCATGTAACGCGGGTGCGAGAACAGGTTGGCGGTGCCCCACAGCAGCTTGGTGCCGGTGGCCTGCTGGCGTTGCTTGGCCAGCGCCACCACGTGCTTGAGATTCTTTTCGTAGGTACCGATGTCATCGGCGTCCGGCGCCATGTCGACGTCGTGGAAGCAGTAGTACGGCACACCGAGCTTGGTGAAGAACTCGAACGCCGCATCGACCTTGGCCTCGGCGGTGGCCATGGCATCGCCCTTCTCCCACGGGAAGCGGCGCGTGCCCGGGCCGAACGGATCGGCACCGGCGTTGCAGAAGGTGTGCCAGTAGCAGGCAGCGAAGCGCAGGTGCTCGCGCATGCTCTTGCCACCAACCAGCTTGTCCGCGTCATAGACCTTGAACGCCAAGGGGTTGTCCGAGTCGCGACCCTCGAACGGGATCTGGCCGATGCCGGGGAAATACTCGGTGGCGCCGATGAAGGGCTGCTTGCTCATGGTGCGAATTCCTGTGTCGACAAACTACGGGGAAAGAATCAACCGCGGTACAGCGGCATGACGGCGTGCAGGTGCTGCAGGTAGCGCTGGTAGGCCAGCGCATAGGCCGCGCTGCGCGCGCCGTCAGGCGTGGCGGTGGCTGCGGCATCGGGGGTTACATGGGTGGCCGCGAGTGTGGCCAGGGATGCGTCGTTGCCGGCGCTGCGCTGCAATGCCCACAGCGCCTGCAGGGCGGCACCGAATGCGGCGCCTTCGGACTGCTGCGGTACTTCCACTGGCAGGCCGAACACATCGGCGACCATCTGCCGCCAGGCAGCGCTATTGCTGCCGCCACCGGTCAGCACGATACGATCGAAACGCATGCCGGCGCCGACGAAGGCGTCAAAGCCGTACTTCAGTGCATAGGTCGCCCCCTCCATCGCCGCGCGGTAGAAGTGCGAGGGGTTCATGGTGGTGGCATCCAGGCCAGCCAGCACACCCTTGCCCAGCGGCAGGTCGGGGGTGCGCTCGCCATTGAGGAAGGGCAGCATCACCAGCCCATCGGCGCCCGGCGTGGTCGCATTGATATGCGCATCGCCGTCGCGGCTGCTGAAGCCGAACATGCGCGCCACCTGCTCGGTAACCACGGTGCAGTTCATCGTGCAGATCAGCGGCAACCAACCGCCGCTGGACGAACAGAACGCCGCCCATGCGCCACCGGCATCCACCACCGGCACATCGGAACTGGCGAACAAGGTGCCCGAAGTACCCAAACTCATCGCCAGCTTGCCCGGCGCAACGCAGCCGGTGCCGATCGCGGCCATCATGTTGTCACCGCCGCCTGCGCCGACCTTTGCGGTGGCCGGCAAACCCAGGCGTGCTGCAGCCCCGGGCGCGATATCGAACAGCGCATCGGCGTCCACCAGTGGCGGCAGGCAGGCAGCGAGATCGCGGTTGGCATCGGTCGCCTTCAGCAGGTCCTGCGACCACTGGCGCGTGCGCACATCCAGCCAGCCGGTGCCCGAGGCATCGCCGTGCTCGCAGTAGTACTGGCCGGTCAGCACGAAGTTCAGGTAGTCGTGCGGTAGCAGGATATGCGCCAGCTTTGCGTAGGCCTCCGGCCGGTGTTTGGCCGTCCATGGCAGCTTGGAGGCGGTGTAGCCGGCAAGGATGGGATTGCCGGCCAGTTCGATGCAGCGCTGCGCGCCGCCGGCCGCGTGCATGATCTGTGCGCATTCGGCGCTGCTGCTGGTGTCGCACCACAGCTTGGCCGGCGCCAGCACCTTGCCGTCCGCATCCAAGGCGACGAAGCCATGCTGCTGGCCCGACACCGCCAGCGCCTGCACCTGCTGGCGCAGCTGCGGGTCGATGCGGGCGAAGCAATCCTCCATCGCCGCGACCCACGCTGCCGGATCCTGCTCGCGGCTGCCGTCATCGGCACTGTGCAGCTGCAGCGGCGCGCTGGCCGTGGCCAGCAACTGCCGTTGCGCGGCGTCATAGACCACGACTTTCAGGCTCTGCGTGCCCGCGTCGATACCGGCGACGATGCTCATGCCGCGCACCAACGGGAAGCGAGGTGACTCATGCAAGACTCCATTGACCGTCGTGCAGCTGCGCGGTGATGCGCTGGCCGGCACGCAGGTCCAGTTTCAGTTCGTGGGTTTGGTAAACGAGGTTGAAGGCGCCGCCGCGTTCGGCCAGCAGACTGACCTGCTGCAGGCGGCCTGCGCTCCACTGCAGGTCGAGCACGCCGGCATTGCGCACACGCACGCCCTGCACGCTTCCCTGTGCCAGTTCGGCCGGCAGCGCAGGCAGCAGGAACACCGCCCCGCCCCAGCTCTGCACCAGCATCTCGACGATGCCGGCGGCGCCACCGAAATTGCCGTCGATCTGGAACGGCGGATGTGCGTCGAACAGGTTTGGATAGCTGCGCTGCGGTGCCAGCAGCAGGCGCAGGATCTGCAGGCAACGCTGGCCTTCGCCCAGCCGCGCCCACAGGTTCAGGCGCCAGGCGATGCCCCAGCCGGTCGCTTCGTCACCGCGCAGTTCCAGGGTGCGGCGTGCGGCGGCGCTGAGCTCGGGGGTGTCGCGGCGGTTGATCTGGCTGGACGGGTGCAGGCCGTACAGATGCGAGACGTGGCGATGGTGCAGCTCCGGCGCCTGCATGTCCCAATCCTGCTGCCATTCCATCAGCTGGCCGGCGCGCCCGGCCCGGTTCGGCGGCAGCTGCGCACGCAGCGTGTCCAGTTGCGCGGCGAAGGCGTGATCGGTATCAAGCAGGCGCGCGGCTTCGATGCATTGGCCGAACAGGTCGCGCAGCAGCTGCGCATCCATGGTCGGCCCGGCGCAGATCGCCGCGCCGTGCGGATGCTGGTTCTCCGGCGAGATCGACGGCACCGTGACCTGATGGCCGGTGTTCGGATCGCGCTGCAGGCTGTTGACGAAGAACAGTGCCGCGCCCTTGAACAGCGGCCAGACCTGGCGCAGGTAAGCCGGGTCGCGACCATAGTCCCAGCGGTCCCACAGCTGCTGCAGCAGCCATGCGCCGCCGGTCGGCCACAGTGCCCACTGCGCGCCATCGGGCGGCGTGCTGACGCGCCACAGGTCGGTGTTGTTGTGCACCACCCAGCCATCGACGCCGTACATCTGCCGCGCGGTGAGCGCGCCGCTGCGGGCCAGTTCGCCGATCATCCGCTGCAAGGGCTCCACGCATTCGGGCAAGGCCGCCGCTTCAGCCGGCCAGTAGTTCATCTGCGTGTTGATGTTGAGCGTGTACTTGCTCTCCCACGGCGGGTCCATCAGATCGTTCCAGATGCCCTGCAGGTTGGCCGGCTGGGTGCCGGGACGCGAGCTGCAGA
Organism: Stenotrophomonas sp. STEN023; assembly: GCF_056760135.1. Lineage (NCBI taxonomy): Bacteria > Pseudomonadati > Pseudomonadota > Gammaproteobacteria > Lysobacterales > Lysobacteraceae > Stenotrophomonas > Stenotrophomonas sp. STEN023. Next base: position 21,347 of record NZ_JBRREF010000016.1, read on the forward strand.
TCAGCAGGTAACGGGCATAGGCGTGGTACAGCGCGACCAGTGCCGGATCATCACCGCTGGCAAAGGCGGCGATGCGTTCGTCGGTAGGCTTGTCGGCGGCAACAGTGCGGCCCAGGTCCAGGCGCATGCGCCGGTACAGGCGCTGGTGTTCGGCCAGGTGATCGGCGCGCAGCTGCGCGACGCTTCTGCCTGCGGCCTTGGACAACTGTGCGGCGGTGATCGCTTCCGGGTCGCCGCCGACGTCATCGAAGGCGCGGTAGCTGGTGGCGGCGACCAAGCGCAGTTCCAGCTCACGCACGCCGTCGAAGGCGATGTGATCGGTGTTGATGCGCAGCTTGCCGCCAACCTGGCGCACCTGCACACGGAACGCAAAACGCAGCTTGCCGGGCACACCGTCGCGCGACAGGTTGTGGCCGCTGACCAGCCAACCATCGTCGGTGGCCGTCGTACTGGTTGCGTGCTCGTTGGCGGTGCGGATGAAACCGCCCATCGGCTCACCGTCTTCCACGGTGTAGCGCAACACCAGGCATTGATCGACCGGCGAGATGAACACCTCGCGGCGATGCAGGCCGGCACCGGCGCGGAACGTGGTGCGGGCAATGGCCGCATCCAGATCCAGCTCGCGGCGGTAATCGCTGATGCCTTCCAGGCGATGGAACTCCAGCCACAGGTTGCCCAGCGGCTGGTACGGCATCTGTTTGACCGGCCGCGAGATCAGCGTCTCGTTGGCCAGTGCTTCGGCGGCGGCATAGTCACCGGCGAAGACCAGCTCACGCACGCGTTGCACACTGCCGCGCGCACGCGGGTTGACCGCGCTGTACGGGCCACCGGCGTAGAGCGTGTCTTCATTGAGTTGCAGGCGCTCGTTGGCGACGCCACCGAACACCATTGCGCCAAGCCGGCCATTGCCCAGCGGCAAGGCCTCCACCCAGCTGCGCGCCGGCTGCCGGTACCACAGCAGGTCGGCGGCCGATGCCGCGGCTTCCGGCGTCGCAGCCTGCAACACGCCGGCCAGCGGCAGGTTGCCGACGGCCAGCGCGGCCGCCGCGCCCTTGAACAGCGCACGGCGGCCGGGCTGTGCCAGCCCGGCGCTTTCAGTGGTCATCCCGACGACCGGGGCAGGACCGTTTGCAGCGTTCATTCCGGCCCTCCCAGACTCAAATGTCCACCGGTTTCCATAATGCCGAACTCGGCTGCCGCTGTCAGCGGGCAGCCGGACGGGTGATGGCCTGCGCCTTGCCGTCGTAACGCACCACCACGTCGGCCTTGGGTTCCAGCGCGCCGATGCCGTCGCGCGGGCCATCGACCCAACGCACGCGCAGCTCGCGCTTGTCCTGCATGCCCGGGTAGCTGCCTTCGCGCGCGCCGATGTTCAGCACGCCCTTGGCCTGGTCCCACTGCAGCGCGATGCGGCTGGACTGGCCACGCTCGTAGCCGTAGTTGCGGCCGTTGTCCTCGTACAGCGAGAAGCTGCCGTCGGCGCCGGTATAGACCTCGATGGTGACCGCTGCGTTGGGCTGCTCGTCGACGTACTGCTGGACCACGGTGCGCGGCACGATGGAGCCGGCAGGCACGAACAGCGGGCTGCGCTCCAGCGGTGCGGCAGCGGTGATGGTCTGGCCACCGGCATGACGCTCGCCGGTGTTGAAGTCGATCCAGCTGGTGCCGGCCGGCAGGTAGACCTGGCGGCTGGTGGCCTTGAACTCGGTCACCGGCGCAACCAGGAAGGCCGGGCCGAACAGGTACTGGTCGGCGATGTCACGCACCTTGGGGTCGGCCGGGAAGTCCATCGCCATCGCGCGCAGGATGGTGCCGTCCTTCTGCCAGGTATCACCGGCCAGGGTGTAGATGTAGGGCAGCAGCGTGTAACGCAGCTTCAGGTAGTGGACGAAGCTGTTGTAGTGCGCCGAGCCTTCCGGGGCGATTTCCCAGATCTCGCGGTACGGGAACTGGCCGTGCAGGCGGAACACCGGCACGAAGGCGCCGTACTGGAACCAGCGCAGGCTCATCTCGCGCCACTCCGGCAGGTGCGCCGGGTCCTTGTCGATGAAGCGCTGCTCCGGCGAGAAGCCACCGATGTCGAAGCTGACGTTCGGCGCACCGGCCATCGAGGCATTGACCAGGCCGGAGATCTGCTCACGCATGTCGTCCCAGCGCGGCACGATGTCACCGCTCCAGAACGCCGCACCGGCGCGCTGCTGGCCGGCGAAGTAAGCACGCGAGAGGATGAATACACGCTTGTCCGGATCGACCTCGCGCGAGCCTTGGTACACGCCTTCGGAATGCACCAGCGGATACGAGTTGAAGTACTCCACCGAGGAACCGATCGCGGTCGGCGTGGTGCGTGCCTTGCGCTCATCGATGTCGATGTTGCTGTGCAGGTCCGGCTCGGAGGCGTCCAGCCACCAGGCGTCGATGCCACGGCTGTTGAGCTTCTCGTTGACCTGCCGCCAGAAGATGTCGCGGCCCTTCTGCGAGTACGGGTCGTAGAAGGAATTCAGGTAGCCCTTGCCGATCCAGTCCAGCTCGCCGACTTCGACGTTGCGGTGGTACATGGCACCGGCGGCGTCCAGTTCCTTGTAGTTGGCGGTGGTCGGATAGAACTTCGGCCACACCGAAATCATGATCTGCGCGTTCTGCTCGTGCACATGCTTGATCATGCCGGTCGGGTCCGGGAAGTTCTTGCTGTCGAAGTCGTGCGAGCCCCAGGCGTCTTCCGGCCAGTACGACCAGTCGAGCACGATGGCGTCGATCGGCAGCTTGCGGCGGCGGTACTCGTCCAGCGCACCGGTCAGCTCGTCCTGGGTCTTGTAGCGCTCTCGGCTCTGCCAGAAGCCATACGACCACTTCGGCAGCAGCACGGCCTTGCCGGTCAGTTCGCGGTAGCCGGCGATCAGTTCGTCGGCATTGCTGCCGGCAACCACGTAGTAGTCGATCATCTGCCCGGCTTCGGACCAGATCGAAAGATCATTGGCCTCGGCGGCGGGCAGCGGGTCGCGATGCAACAGCGCGATATAGGCCGGATCGATCGCGTCCCATTCCACCTTCACCTGGTGCTTCTGGCCCGGCTGCAGGTCCAGCGCGAACTCGTGGTGCCACGGGTTCCAGTTCTGGCGCCAGCGGTCGATCACCAGCTTGCCGTCGATGTAGACCTTGGCGTACTCGCTGTTGTACATCGAGAACGTGTGGCGCCCGCCCTGCTTGGCTTCGATGGCGCCTTCCCAGACCACCTGGGTACGGCCGCCCTGGGCCTTGTTCCAGCCGTCGGCGGGCAGCGCCTTCAGGTCCTTGATGTACTGGTAGTTGATCTCGTTCTCGCGACGCACCACACGCTGCTGGCCATCGAACGAATAGGTCGCGGTGAATGCACCCGGCTTGCCCTGCGCGTCATAGACCACCAGGTCTTCCTGCAGCGGTCGCAGGCCCTTGGGATCGCCGTAACGGGTGATCGAGTTGTTGTCCCAGAGGATGCCGTAGTTGCGGCTGGAGATCAGGTAGGGAATGGCGTTGTCGATATTGTGCTGGAGCAGTTCGACATCGCGGCCCTTGAGGTTCATCCAGCCCTGCTGGTGCAGGCCGGTGCCGTACAGCGCTTCGCCTGCTACCGAATCGAAGCGCTGGCGCACGCTGTACATCGGCTTGCCTTCAACCTGCTCGGCGCTGAAATCACGCGTTGCGGCCGACTCAGCCAGCAGCGGCTTGCCGGCAGCGTCGAAGAAGCTGACGCGGCCATCGGCCAGTGCAACCTGCGCGGAAATTCCCGCGGCCTTCAGGGTCACTGCGCTGGCGTCCTGGCTGAGCTCAAATGCCGGCACCGGCGCACTGTTGGCCACGCGCATCAGGCTGGGGCTGCGCTGGAAATTACCATCCACGTCCGCGCTGACGCGGATGATGTTCTGGTCCACCAGCTGCAAGCGGACCTTGGCCGCCTTGGCATTGGCCGGTGCAACCACCACGCCATCGGCTTGCCGGTCCACGGTCTGTGCGGACACCGCCAGTGGCGCCATCGCGGCGGCCACGGCCAGTGCCAATACGCTGCTGCGCAGACACGCAGATTTGTTCTTCGACATCATCATTCCCCTCCGCTGCGCCGCCCTGCGGCGGCGCCTTATGGTCAAGTGCTCAGTACGTCGCCAACTTCACCCGCAACAGCTGGGTGGCATCGGAGAAGTTGAGCCCGTAATCGGTTTGATCGCCGTTCCAACGACGGCGGAACTGCCATTGCCCATCGACGTAGGTGCCTTCGTCGACCGAGTGATAGATCTGCCGTGCGGCGACTGCCGGGTCGGCGGCCACCAGGCTGATGCGGGCATGCGCGCCGGTCAGCAGGAACTCATCCGGCCCCAGCTGCACCACCAAGGCGCGCCCAATCGGCTCCGGATTGCCCGGCGGCACACCCTGGAACCAGAACTGCGGCACGCCGTAGGTGATGACCGCATTCCACTTGTCGTCGATCTTCAGCGTCTGCGTGCCCTGCCCCGGCTCCTCGGCGGTGCCGTGCACCTTGCCCTCGAAGCTGGCCCTGGCGATCACCTCGGCCGCCGGCGTCAGCAGCCGGTAGTTCAGAGCGAACGGCTCGAATGCGGCCGGATTGATGTCCTTGGCACCGAGCGGGTAGTTGCTGTACTTGGAGTAATCGATCCCGAACGGCGACCAGCCTATGCCCTGATGGCCCAGCGTCGAGAAGAGGTAGCGGGCGTACTCGGCGCGGTTGCCGGTCTCGGCGACGAACAGCGGATTGTCGGCACGCGAATAGCGCTCCAGCACCGTGGTGTACATCGTGTACTCGGGCATGTAGATGTCCGGCGCCAGCAGGTCGATGTTCGGCGCTGCTGCCTTGTACACGTCCAGCACGTTGTCGGTTGGGCCACCGCTGGCGTACTGGCCGGGCTGGCCCGGGTTGAACGGGCCGCGCAATGCTGCATTGACCAACATCGGCAGCTTGTACTCGGCCTTGCCGGCGGCGGCGACCTGGTCGATGTAGTGGGCGATATGCCAGGCATGGAAGAATTCGTCGGCATCGGCACCAAACACGTCGCGCCACGTCCCCGGCTGCTTGCCCAGCTTGTTCAGCAAGGCCTCGGGCACGGCCGCATCGAAATCCTTCTGCGCAAGCGGCGAGAAGTCACGCACGCTGCCATAGGTGCCCGGCTCGTTCTGCGGCTGCACCATGATCACGGTGTGCTGCGGGTCCTTGGCCTTGAGGTGACGCATCAGCTGCACGAAGGCCTTGCGGTCGGCCTCCAGGGTTGCCGGTGCATGCGGCGACAAGGAGTTGAGGGTGCGGCCGTCGGCGGTGATCACGCGTGGGAAGCGCTGGTTGTCCAGCTTCACCCACTCCGGCGCGTAGTTCGGCCCGTTGTTCTTCCAGGTGGCAAACCACAGCAGTATCAACCGCACTTTCTTGTCGCGGGCCTGCTCCAGCAGAGTGTCGACGAAGGAGAAGTCGAAGCTGCCCTCCTTGGCTTCCACCTGTTCCCAGGCCACCGGCACCATCACCGTATTCGGCTTGACCAGCTCGATGGCCGGCCATACATCGTCCAGCGCCTGCGGGTAATTGCTGGAGTTGTTGACCTGCGCGCCGAGGATCAGGAACGGCCTGCCATCGACGAACAAGGCATGGCGACCATTCTCGGTGACCACGCGCGGCAGTTCCGCTGCAGTGGCCGAGGTCGCGGCTGCAGGCTTGGTTTCGCCGCCTTGCGCTGCCGGTGCGTCCGGGTTGGCGCTGCCACAGGCAGCCAACAGCAATGCCATCGCGGTTGCGAGCAGGCCGCCGGTGACCGGCGCGGAACGTTGGGAAGTCAGCTTCATGGTCGTTTCCTCTTGCTTCTTGCAGGGAACCCGGGCCGTCATGGCCCGGTACAGAAGAGCGATGCCGTCATGGCCCGGTGCGGAAAGGCGACGCCGGCAAGCCGGTGGCACCTGTCAGGTTGGCGCCCTGCGCGGTATCACTCCAGCCGTAACGTGCGGCCACTGGCGCCTTCACTGCGCTGCTCTGCAGGATCACCCGGTTGCCATCGATGCGTGCCTGCGCGCGATGGAAATGCCCATCACTGCCGGCAACCTCAAAGCCCTTCAGTTCACCGCCACCGCCTACCTGCAATGGCGCAGCGCCCGCGTCGAAACGCAGCACCACGCTGCTGCCCTGCAGGTCATGGCCGACGTAGCCCGGGCCGGACGCAATCACCGTGCTGTCGCCATAAACCAGCTTCCCTGCGGCGAGCGCCAGACGATCGCCAACGGTGCGCTTGTTGCGCGGGTGGATGTCGTGCACATCACCAACGTCGGTGATCACCACCTGCGCGGTGGCCGGCAATGACAATGTCGCGCCCTGCGATTCACGCAGCAGCGCCCACGGGCTTTCCAGCGCCACATCGTCCGCATCGCGTTGGTCCGCACCGGACGAGAACGGCGCCAGCTGCACCCACAGGAACGGCAGCGCAGGTGCCTTCCACTGTGTGCGCCATTGCGTGATCAACGCCGGGAACTGCTGCCGGTAGTTCTGCGCCTGCAGCAAGGTGTTGGCATTGGCTTCGCCCTGGTACCAGAGCACGCCGCGTACGCCGTAATCCTGCAGCGGATGGATCATCGCGTTATAGAGCAGGCTTGGATGCTGGTTCTTGTCATCGACCAGCGCGACCTGTGCGCTCTCGACGCGGAAGCTCCAGCCATCCAGTGCACGCGCGGCGGCACCCTGTGGCTGCACGAATACTTCGCTGGCTTCGCCATGGATGCCACCACCGCCGCCGAAATCCTGCACGCGTACGGCGACATGGTTGAGCCCGGCATGCAATGCGGACGCGGGCACGCTGTAGCGACGCGCCAGGTTGTACTGCAACTTGGTTTCGCCGACCTGCTGGCCGTTGACCCAGGTGGTATCGCTGTCGTCGATGCGGCCAACGCCCAGGGTCACGCCGCTGGCGGCTTCATCGGCACTGAGGCGGAAGCTGGCGCGGCACCAGGCAACGCCGTCCATGCCATTCCAGCCCTGGCCTTCCCACAGGCCGGGGACAGTGATGGTGGTCCACTGTGTCGCATCGACCTCGGCCTCATGCCAGTGGCTGGCATCGGCCGGCAGCTGCGGCCAGCGCGCGAGGTTGGCGTGGGTTACCTGCAATGCCTTGGTGTCGGCCTCGCGCAGTGCAGCCGCCTGCGCGGCCAGCGCAGCGCTGTCCAGGCCCTGCGTTGCTGCGTCGGTCCAGGCTTCGATGGGACTGCCACCCCAGGTGCTGTCGATGATGCCGACCGCAACACCGGTGCGGGCACGCAGCTGCTGTGCGAAGTAATACGCCACTGCCGAGAAGTCGCCGGCAGTGCGCGGGGTTGCCTGCCGCCAGTCGCCGCCATTGAGCTGCCACTGCGGTGCGCCGGCCCACGACTTGGGAATCTTGAAATGGCGGATCAGCGGATCATTGGCAGCGGCGATCGCCGCCTCGGCGCCATCGGTCTGCGCCAGTGGCCATTCCATGTTGGATTGGCCCGAGGCCAGCCACACTTCACCGACGTAGACGTCACGCAGCTGCTTGGGCGCAGCCTTGTCGTCGATGCTCAGCACATACGGACCGCCAGCCGGCAACGCGGCCAACTGCGCGCGCCAGTTGCCGTCAGCGGCGGCCTTCACCGTCACCTGCCTGCCAGCGAAATCGATGCGTACCTGTGCTCCCGGTGCAGCCTTGCCCCATACCGGCAGCGGCTGGTCACGCTGCAGCACCATGCCGTCGGCGAACACCCGCGGCAGCTCCACTGCCTGTGCACTGCTGGCAAACGCTGCCAGGCCCATCACTGCGAACAACGGTTTCAATTCGATTCTCCGTACCAGATGCCACGGCCTTCGGTGCCGAAATAGACGCGGCCGGGAATACGCGTATCACCGGTGACGTGACGGATCACGCCGCCAAAGCGCTGCGCGTCGTTGTCGATGCGGGTCCAGCGGCGGCCACCGTTGTCGGAACGGTACAGGCCGCGCTTGCCGGCCATCTCGCCGAACACGAACAGCACCGGTGCGTCACCGTCCTTGAGCGGCTTGCCCAAGCCGACCGAGAACACGTTGTCCAGGCCTTCCACTCGGCGCAGCTTGCCCGGCGACCAGTGCAACAGGCCACGCCAACCGGCGGCGACCCAGGCCTCTCCGGCCTGCCAGGGATTGGGCCGGATCTCGGCACGGAACCAATCACCCACCGCGCCGACGCCGGCCTCGGCCTGACGGAATTCCACGCCGCCGTCGCCACTGACATACAGCGCGCCACTGACCGGATCGAAGCCGTAGTACACGCCGGCCTCCAGCTTGTCCGCTTCCACCACCGCATTCTTCGGCAGGCCTTTCACCGCCTGCCAACGGCCGCCGAAATCGGCACTGAGCCAATGGCCGCCATTGCGGGTCTGCCAGATCACCCGCTTGCCATCGGCGGCCAGGGTGATGCGGCCCGCACCTTCGCCATCGGGCGGCTCGTGCGCGAATGCCGTCCAGCTGCGCCCGCCATCCTTCGACCAGGCCGCGCGCACCGTGCCTTCAGGGCGGTCATGGAAGTAGCCGGTGCGCACCATCAGCTGCGGTGCCTGCCCGGCATAGGCAAGACTCTCGGTATTGGAGAAGCGCACGCCGGCAAACCGCTGCTGTGGCGTATCCAGATCGTCATGCACGAAGCCGTCGATGTCGCCCAGGCCACTGACCAGATGCGCGCCCTGCGGCGGGCTGACCAGCGCCAGCGGAACGGTCTCCTCGAAGCCGGCCAGCGGGAAACGCCAGGTCAGTCGCTTGCCTTCGTCGAAGCGCAACAGGTCATGCGTATCCCAGATGCCGTAGCCGGTGACGAACTGCAGGTGGCCAGGATCATGCGGATCGATCGCCAGCACGCCGATCCAATGCGGCCGCGCTTCCCCGGTCCACGGTGCATAGGAGTGGTCGAAGTCGGCGCGCGTGGACAGCGCGGTCCAGCTGCGGCCGCCATCGACGCTGCGGAAGATGTCGTCGTGCGGCGCGAAGCGGTTGAAGGTGCTGGCGACGATACGCTGCGGGTCCTGCGGGTCCACCGCCACCGCGCCCCAGCCGAAGCCATCGCCCTGCAGGTCGGTGGACTGCGGTACCGGGGTGATGTCGGTCCATGCACCGTCGCGCGGATCAAAGCGCCACAGCGCACCGTTGTTCATGGTGTTGGGGCCGGGCTGGTCGCCGTAGCTCAGCAACCAGCGGCCCAGGCTGTCGCGCACCATGTGGTTGGGACGCAAGCCGGTCGGCTGGCCCGGCACTGCCTGCCAGCTGTTGCCGGCATCGTCGGAGCGGTACAGCGCGGTCTGCTGGGTCGAGACGCCGGCGTACACCGTGCGCGATGCGCCGTCGCCACCCTTGCTGTCTGGTTCGAAATTGATGAAGGCCACGCCGATGGCCTGCGCACCGCCCCAACTCTGCGCGGTGGCGGCAGTGGACTTGGCGATTGCCGGGAACGACGTCAACTCGCTCCAGCTGATACCACCGTCGGCACTGCGCCATACGCCGTTGGCGCGGGTACCGAACAGCAGCACCTTGCCGTCGTTCGGGTCCACCGCCAGGCGCTCGCCGTTGGCGCGGCCAAGTTCATTGCCGCCCATCTTGAACGGCAGTTCGGTGCGCTGGAAACTCTGCCCGCGGTCGTTCGAACGCAGGATCACGCCGTTGCTGCCACGCGCGTGCAGATAAGTGCCCACCGCCATGTACAGGCGCTCGGGGTCGGCCGGATCGACGGCCATGCTTTCCACGCCGAAACGGCCCTGGTCGCTGGCGTCCATCCAGTCCAGCAGGGGTTGCCAGCGCTGCTGCGCCGGCTCCCAGCGGTAGGCGCCACCGATATCGGTGCGCGCGTACTGCAGCCCCTGTTGCTGCGGGTGGAAGACCAGCCCGGTGACGAAGCCACCGCCGCCGATGGCGACGTTGTGCCATTGGTACTCAGGCTCCGCAGCAGCCTGTGCCGCCGGGATGCAGACCACGGTTGGCAGCAGCAGTGCCGCTGCCGCCAACCATCGCCGCAGATATCCTGCGCTGCTGGTAGCCGCCTGCCGCTGCGTGCTACCTGTGTTGAAGCGCCTGATAGCTGCCATACCGCACCTCCGTCTACCCAAGCCGCGTTTACAGATCCAGGTTGGCCCGGATGCTCATGCCGTAACGGCGATCATTGATGTACCAGCCATTCGGACGACTGCTGCTGCCGTAGTAGTCCGAGCGCACCTCGTCGAGCAGGTTGGTGCCGTCAATCGTCAGCGACCAGATCTCGTTGAGGTTGATGCGCAGCGATGCATCCAACTGGCCGGTGGCGTCGTGGTACTGCGGCACGTGGCCGGCATTCGGCGGACGCGTGGTGACCAGCCAGGTATCACGCCAGTTGTAGGCAGCGCGGAACGAGACGCGGGACTTTTCGTACATCAGCACCACGTTGTAGCTGTTCTTGGACAGGCCTTCCAACGGCAGGTAGGAGATCTCCACGCCATCGGTGCCGGCGGCATCGGGTGCTGGCGCCTTGCTGTCCACGTAGGTGTAGTTGGCTTCGAACCCCAGGCCATCAAGCGCGCCTGGCAGGAAGGTGAAGAACTGGCGGTAGCCAAGCTCCAGGCCCTTGATCTTGCCGTCCTTGCCATTGGAACGCGTCTGCAACTGGAACTCACGCACGCACTCGGCGCTGACGCAGGCACGGGTCTCGCCGGTGGTCGAGCCCTCCAGCGGCACGTCGAAGTTGGCGTCGTAGTAGTTGGCCGCGATGGTGTCGTAGTAGTAGAAGCCCTTCACCTTCTTGTAGAACGCGGTGCCGTACAGCATCGAGCCCTGACCGAAGTACCATTCCAGCGAGGTATCGAACTGGTTGGAATACATCGGCTTCAGGTAAGGATTGCCACGGCTGGCATAGGACACACCGCCGGTGTTGAAGTCGAAGAAGGTGTCGTTGAGGTAGACGTAGGGGTCGAGCAGATCGAAGTCCGGGCGCGACATCGCACGCGAGGCGGCAATGCGCCACTGCAGGCTGTCGGTCAGGAACATGCGGAAGTTCAGGCTCGGCAGGACATCGGTATAGGAGTTGGTGACGTCGATCTTCGCCACCTCGTTCGATGGCGAGTTCTGTGCCAGCTCGTAACCCTTGACCGAGGTTTCGGTACGCACCACGCGTACGCCAACGTTGGCATCCCACGGGAAGCGCGCGTCGTCCTGGCCCATGCGCAGCATCGCGTATGCGGCATAGGTGTTCTCGGTGTAGTCGCGGATGTCGGTGGTCGGGTTGTAGGCAACCGGATCGTGGCCGAACATGCGCACGGTGTTCTCGTAATCAGCAACCATCTGGTCGCAGGCGACGTAGCCGGTCGGCAGGCCGCTGGCACCACGGAAATGGTCGGTGAACGGGAACAGCCGGTAGCAGGCGTCCGGGTAGTCCTTGAACGGTGCTGCCGAGAAGCTGCCCCAGGCATTGTCAGTGCCGGCCGGAGCGATCTTCTGCCAGTTCCAGCCCGAGCTGCGGGTGATGGCCGAACGGTCGGTGTAACGCACGCCCATGCGCAGGTCGTTGAGCAGGTCGCTGTCGAGGAAATCCCAGCGCAGGTCGGCGCGCCAGGAGAACTGATCGGCGTCGTTGTTGTCGCGCTTGTCCAGATGCGAGTACCAACCACCGTAGTTGCTGATGTCGCTCATGTAGCCGTCGATCGGCTTGCCGGTGTCACGGTCCAGCACGGTCACGGTCGGGTACTTGCCGGTCATGTCCACGCGTACCGGCGGCACGCCGTACAGCCCGGACCAGCCGCGCCAGTCATCCGAATCCACCTGGCCGGCCAGCAGGTCAACCCAATAGTTGACGCTCTCGGTGGTGGCATCGATGTACTGGAAATCGGTGGATAGGTGCAAGTTGTCATTGACCTGCCACTTGCCGCCCAATGCAAGATCGGTGGTGACCGAGTTGCGCCAATCCATGCGCGAAGTGGTGGTTACCAGCGCATTATTGAAGGTGCCGTACTGGAACTCGCCGTTGCCATCGAAGCCGAAGGGGTCGTTGAAGTTCTCATAGCCGGGAATGCTCGGCGAGACGAAGCCCCAGCCGTTGCCGGACCAGTTCACCAGATCCTGGGTGTTGTTGTTGAGGTTGCCCACGCGCACGCTGTATTCGCGGTTGCGGAACTTGTAGTCCGAGCGCAGGCCGGTGGCGTACAACTCGATGTCGTCGTTGGGCTTCCATTGCAGGGCGATGTACTGGCCGTCGCGCTCGCGGTCACCGAAGTGGCTGTACATGCCCACTTCGCTTGGCACCACCACTTCCTTGCCTTCGTAGCCGGGCACATCGTCATAGGCCAGGTAGCTGCCCATGTTGATGCGGTCTTCGCGGTACTGGCCTTCCTGATGGGCAACGTTGAACAGCAGGCCGAACTCGCCGGCATTGGTGTTCCAGCGGTTGGAGAACAGGAACGAGGCCGACGGCTGCACCGAATCGCGCAGGTCCCACTTGTTGACGGTGAAGCTGCCGGACAGCTTCATGCCTTCCTGGTCGAACGGCATGCGCGTACGCAGGTTGACCAGGCCACCGAGGCCGCCTTCGATCAGCTCGGCGCTGGGGTTCTTGTAGACATCCACGCCGCCCAGCAGTTCGGCCGGCACGTCTTCCCAGCTCAGCGCGCGACCACTGTTTGCGGTGAAGATGTCACGGCCATTGAGCTCGCTGCGCACCTGGGTGAGGCCGCGCACCATGATGTCGCTGCCCTCGCCCTTGTTGCGGGTGATCTGCACGCCGGTGATGCGCTGCAGGGCTTCGGCGACGTTGTTGTCAGGCAGCTTGCCGATGTCCTCGGCCACGATCGAATCAACGATCTGGTCGCTGGTTTCCTTGATCACCTGCGCCTTGGTCAGGCTGCCACGGGTGCCGGTGACCTGGACCTTGTCGAGCTCGGTGGCCTTGGCGGGCACGGCGTCCTGCGCCTGTGCAGCTGCGGACAACAGCAGCGCGACACTCAGGGCAAGCACAGTGGGTTGCAGACCGGTACACGCACGACGGCGCGCACTATTGGCCACCGTAAGGCGGCGCTGGAACGTTGACATGAGTGTTCCCTCCCAGGACACATGGCGACGATTTGGTTTTTCCCAGCACCGACGTCATTGCGCCTTTGGCACCAGGTGAAGCAGATTGAAAACCGCGTACTAATGCACCCCGCAATGGCAAGGCACTCGACTAACCGCTCTTCACATCCTTCGTTGCCGGTGGCTTCGCCTGCATCCCCTGTGCCTGCGACCACCGACCCTGATACCGATGGTCATTGACCACCACGGCGGCGAGCATAGGCGCGGGCATACATTCCCGACCAATGAAAAAATGCGCAGGATGTATATCGGAAGTGAATACCCCGATTCAGGCGACCGGTGGATACAAGCGCCGCGCGGTCAGCCGCAAGGCCTCAAGTACGCGCTCGGCGCCGGGAGACAGCAACTGGTCACGGCGGCGGATGATGCCGAAGAACTCCATGCGCACGTCCAGCGCGATCGGCAGGACCAGCATCTGCCCGGTCTGCAGGTAGGGCGCGACCGACTCGGCCGGCAGCGCGGTCAACATGTCGCTGTGCCGCAGCAGATGGATGGTGACTGGCAGCGAGGTGGTCTCGACGATGTTCTGCGGCGGCACCAGCCCATGTTCCAGGAACACCGCGTCCAGCCGTGAGCGCAGCACGCTGCCATCGGGCGGCATGATCCAGCCGTACTCGACCAGATCGCCGTAGCTGACGCGCTTGCGCCCGGCCAAGGGGTGGCCGGCACGGACGATCACCGAGTGCGGCTCGTCCGCCAACGGTTCGAACTCCAACTCGCTGCTGCCCTCGGCACCCATGATGCGGCCGACCACGATGTCGAGCTGGCCGTCGAGCAGCTTGGCCACCAGCGGCCGGCTGTAGTCCATTTCGATCCGGATCAGGATGTCGGGGAAGTCGCGCTTGAGCGCGGCCACCGCCTGCGGCACCAGGTTGGTGCCGGGGTTGACCACGGTGCCGATCGCCGCCTGGCCGGTGCGTCCACTGCGCAGCGCGGCGATCTCGTCCTGGGCCCGGCCAATCTCCGACAGTGCCGAGCGCGCGCGGCGGATCAGCACCTGCCCATACCAGGTCGGCTCGACCCCGCGCGCATGCCGCTCGAACAGCGGCACGCCCAACAGGTCTTCCATTTCGGCCAGCAGCTTGGACGCCGCCGGTTGGGTCATATTGGCCGCCTCGGCCGCGCGCAGCACCGAACGCTGCTCGTAGAGATGCAGCAACAGCAATAGATGCCGGGTCTTCAAACGGGTGGCATTGAACCAGCCGGTGGTGGGTTGAACCATGCGTGCCGATCCCCTCGACTGAGTAGCTATTCGCCCAGCGAATACATTACGACAAAAATTTCATTTGTCGCACATAGGTTCTCAGGCAAGGCTATGCCACGCTTCCGTCAGCAACGCTGCCGCCCCGTCGGGCCGGCGCGGCCAGTACCGACAGCAGGCTTCAGGGAGAAAGGGATGAAGGTTTCACGATCAGCCAGCGCCAGCAGCGCGGGCAGGTACTGCGTTTGCCAAGCAGGAGGCCAGCGATGAGTGGGCGCCTGACCGGCAAGGTGGCGGTGGTCACCGGTGCCGCCAGTGGCATCGGCGCGGCCATCGCCCGCCTGTTCGTCAACGAAGGCGCGCAGGTGATCGGCATCGACCTGACGCCCTCCTACGCCGACGGTTTCGAGCTGCTGCAGGGCGACATCACCGATGCCGCCGCGATGCGCGCCCTGGTCGAAGCCACCCTCGCCCGCCACGGCCGCATCGATGTGCTGGTCAACAATGCCGGCGCCGATGTGTTCTCCGATCCACTGGCATTGGATGACGCGCAGTGGCAACGCTGCTTTGCACTGAACCTGGAAGGCGCCTGGCAGCTTTGCAAGGCCGTGCTGCCCGGCATGGTCACGCAACAGGCCGGTGCCATCGTCAACATCGCCTCGGTGCATGGGCACAAGATCATTCCTGGCGCGTTCCCGTATCCCGTGGCCAAGCACGCCTTGATCGGCATGACCCGCTCGCTCGGCATCGAGTACGCCGCGCAAGGCATCCGCGTGAACTCGATATCGCCGGGTTTGATCCTGGTGCCGCGCATCGAAGCCTGGTTCGAGCGCGAGCCCGGTGCGCGCGAACGCCAGACCGCGCTGCTGCCACCGCGCCGCATCGGCAGCCCGGAAGAAGTGGCGTATACCGCGCTGTTCCTGGCCAGCGACGAAGCCCGCTTCATCAACGCCACCGACATCCTGATCGATGGCGGCCGCTCACAGGTCTACCACGACTGACATGACCAGCCTGCCCTTCCAGTTGCCCCTGATCGCCATCCTGCGCGGCATCACCCCCAGCGAGGTGGATGCGCATGTCGATGCACTGGTCGAGGAAGGTTTCGACGCGATCGAGATTCCCAGCAACTCGCCGGGCTGGGAGCAGAGTGTGCAGCGCAGCGTGCAGCGCCACGGCCAGCACGCCTGCATCGGCGCCGGCACGGTGGTCCTGCCTGAGCATATCGACGCGCTGTTGCGT
Source organism: Stenotrophomonas sp. STEN023 (assembly GCF_056760135.1). Taxonomy (NCBI): domain Bacteria; kingdom Pseudomonadati; phylum Pseudomonadota; class Gammaproteobacteria; order Lysobacterales; family Lysobacteraceae; genus Stenotrophomonas; species Stenotrophomonas sp. STEN023. Next base: position 36,865 of record NZ_JBRREF010000016.1, read on the forward strand.
GCCGGCGGCCGCTTGATGGTCACCCCCAATACCGACCCGCAGCTGATCCAGCGCGCGGTTGCCGAAGGGCTGCTGGTGGCGGCAGGATTCGCCACCGCCAGCGAGGCGTTCCAGGCACTGCGCGCGGGTGCGCAGATGCTCAAGCTGTTCCCCGCATCCATTCACGGCCCAGCACTGATACGCGCCCTGCGCAGCGTGCTGCCGCCGGTACCTCTTTTCGCCGTCGGTGGCGTCTCCCCCGCAACCCTGGCCAGCTATCTTTCCGCTGGTTGTCAGGGTGCGGGCACCGGCGGTGACCTTTATCAACCCGGCCAATCGGTGCAGACCACCCGCGACAACGCGCGTGCGTTCCGCCAGGCCTACCTGGACTACTCGGCATGAAGATCGTGCGTCTGACCACCTACCAGGCTGCGCCGCGCTGGTTGTTCCTCAAGATCGAGACTGACGAAGGCATCAGCGGCTGGGGCGAACCGGTGATCGAAGGCCGCGCCGCCACCGTGGAGGCCGCCGTACATGAACTCGGCGACTACCTGATCGGCAAGGACCCGGCCCGCATCAACGACCTGTGGCAGGTGCTGTACCGCGGTGGCTTCTACCGCGGCGGCGCGATCCTGATGAGTGCCATCGCCGGCATCGACCAGGCGCTGTGGGACATCAAGGGCAAGGCACTTGGCGTGCCGGTCTACCAGCTGCTCGGCGGCCTGGTACGTGACCGCATGAAAACCTATCGCTGGGTTGGCGGTGACCGCCCGGCCGATATCGTCCACCAGATGCGGCACTACAAGTCACTGGGCTATGACACCTTCAAATTCAACGGCACCGAAGAACTGAAGCTGATCGACAGCCCGCGCGCCGTCGACACCGCCATCGAGAAAGTCGCCACCATCCGCGACGCCCTCGGCAACAGCGTGGATTTCGGCATCGACTTCCATGGCCGGGTGAGTGCACCGATGGCGCGGGTGCTGCTGAAGGAACTGGCACCATACCGTCCGTTGTTCGTCGAAGAACCGGTGCTGCCGGAGCAATGGGAGTACTACCGCCCATTGTCGGAGATCAGCAGCATTCCGCTGGCCGCTGGCGAGCGTATGTACTCGCGCACCGAATTCAAGCCGGTGCTGGCAGCCGGCGGCCTGGCCATCCTGCAGCCTGACCTGTCGCATGCTGGCGGCATCAGCGAATGCCACAAGATCGCCGCCATGGCCGAAGCGCACGACGTCGCCTTGGCACCGCATTGCCCGCTCGGCCCAGTGGCGCTGGCTGCCTGCCTGCAGCTGGACTTCGTTGCCCACAACGCGGTGCTGCAGGAACAGAGCATCGGCATCCACTACAACGAAGGTGCAGACCTGCTGGACTACGTCATCAACAAGGACGACTTCGCCTGTGATGCGGACGGTTGCATCGCAGCCCTGCCGAAGCCGGGCCTGGGCGTGGAGATCGACGAAGCGCGCCTGATCGAAGCCAGCAAGCATCCGCCGCGCTGGCGTAATCCGCTGTGGCGCCACAGCGACGGCAGCGTGGCCGAGTGGTGAGTGCACAGACCTTGGAGCCGGCCGTGGCAGACGCACGGCTGCTGGTGGACAGCCGTTGCGAACTGGGCGAAGGCATCCTCTGGTGTGACCGCCGTAATGTGCTGTATTGGACCGATATTCTCGCCGGGCGGCTGTGGCGCTACGATCCGGCCAGCAAGCGCAGCCACCAGTGGCAGCTGCATGAACCGCTGGGCTGCCTCGCATTGGCAAGTGACGGCCGCCTGCTGTTGGGCCTGGCCAACGGCTTGTATGTTGCCGACCCGGAAGCACAGTTGCAGGACAGCGAGCTCAAGCTGCAGCTACTGAGCCCGGTGGAAGCAGACAATCCCAATACCCGCATCAATGATGGTCGCGCCGACCGCCACGGCAACTTCGTGTTCGGCACCAAGAGCGACTACGCCGACGGACGCCGCGGCGGCAGCTTCTACCAATGGAGCGCCGGTAAGGGCTTGCGTCTTCTGCCGCTGCCACCTGCGACGATTCCAAACGCGATCTGCTTCAGTCCGGACGGTGCGCGCATCTATTTCTGCGACTCGCCACAAGCCAACATCATCACTGGGCGCTATGACCCGCACAGCGCGCAGGTTGAAGAACTGAGGGCATTTGCCAGCGTGAGTGAACCTGGCATCGAGCCTGACGGCGCAGTGGTCGACCCCCACGGCCGTGTCTGGAACGCACAGTGGGGCGCGGGCCGGGTCAGCTGCTATTCCGCTGATGGCCGCATCGAGCAGGAGATCCGGATTCCCACCCAGCACGCTTCCTGCTGCGTGCTTGCGCCGGGCGCGCTGTACATCAGCAGTGCCCGCATCGGCCTGGATGCCGCTGCATTGAGCGCGCAGCCCAGCGCGGGCGGTATTTTTGTCTGGGAGCAACCGCAATTGAAGGCATGCGTGGACCGCGTGGAGTTGTCATGATCGCCGTCGACTGGGGCACCAGCAGCCTGCGCCTGTACCGCCTGGATGAGAACGGCCATGTCTGCGAGCGCCGCCGCAGCGAACGCGGCCTGCAAGCCAGTGCCGGACAGTTTGAAACGGTGCTGGCAGAAGAGATTGCCGGCTGGAATGAGCCGTTGTTGATCCTGTCCGGCATGGTCGGCAGCCGCAGCGGTTGGCAGGAGGTACCCTATCTGCCCTGCCCTGCCGGCATCGACGACCTCGCCACAGCCCTGGTGCCACTGCAGGCACCCGTCTTGGCTGGGCGCGCGCTATGGATCGTGCCAGGTATAAGTGACACCAACAGCGACGCCGTACCCGATGTCATGCGCGGCGAAGAAACCCAGTTGGCCGCGTTGTTGGCAGTGCTGCCGCGTGGCAATCATGTTGTCTGCCTGCCCGGCACGCATAGCAAATGGGTTTCGATTGCCGATGGCCAGATACGTCGCCTGACCACGGCGATGACGGGCGAGTTGTACGCGGTGCTGCGCAACCACAGCCTGCTGGGCAAGCTGATGCCCGAAGACGACAGCCGCTTTGATGCCTGGGCGTTTGAAAGCGGCCTCAAGCGCAGCCGCCACAAGGGCGGACTTCTGCATCACCTGTTCGGTGTGCGCACGCTGGGCCTGTTCAACCAGCTGGAAGCCAGCGCCTTGCCTTCGTACCTGTCCGGTCTGCTGATAGGTCACGAGATACTGTCTTCAGGCGTACTCGAACACAGCCCGCGCTTGTCGCAGGTACACCTGATTGGCAGTGACCGCTTGCTGGCTCTGTATGCGCAGGCATTGATTTCCTGGGGCATCGGCGTGCAACGCCATCCGGAAGACCTGGCTGCGCGCGGCATGCATGCGCTGTGGCAGCGGCGATTGGCTTTGGGCACCAGCGGCAACGTGCAGGGCTGAATCAGCAAGCACGACGTTCGACGTTGGCTGTGCTTTGCTGTGCTGTGCTGTGCTTTGCTCTGCTGTGCTCCTGCTCTGCTCTGCTGTGCTCCTGCTCTGCTCTGCTTTGCTTTGCTCTGCTCTGCTTTGCTCCTGCTTTGCTTGGCTGTGTTTGGCAGTTCCTTCTCCCGCCTGCGGGAGAAGGTGCCCCGAAGGGGCGGATGAGGGGGGCTCTTGGCTCTTGGCTCTTTGCTTGTGCAATATCCGAAGCAGCGAAAAGCAAAGCATAACTGCACGGTGCTTCGCACCGCCCCCTCACCCCAACCCCTCTCCCGCCTGCGGGAGAGGGGCTTCAAGCAAAAAGCAAGCAAGAGCCCCAAGCAACCTTGCTTTGGCTTACTTCTTGAACAACAGCGCCAACACACTCGGCCGCAGCGCCAACTTCATCATCTGCCGAAACTCTGCCGGCGTCAGACTTGTCTTGCACGGCAACATGCCGGCCACACCATTCATCACCAGCAGACCATCCTCGGCCTTCACGTCATTGATGCGCACATCCAGCTTCATCGCAGGGGTTGCAACCTTCACGCTCAACCCTCCCAGTTGCCAAGACTGACGATCTCACGACCCGCAGCACGCCCCGAGATCATCGCTTCGGTCAGGTACGAACCGTTCTGGTACAGATCGGAGAACATCGACCCCATCTCACCGGCTTCATACAAACGCGGAATGCGCTTGCCATCGTGATCCAGCACCTCGGACTTGATGTTGCGTCGCGCGCCACCACCCGTGCACACGATCACCGGATCAATCCGCATGCCATAGAACGGCGCCTGCGCGATCGGGAACAAGGTCTCCGGGTTACGCCCGAAATCGGCATCATTCTTCGCAGCACAGACCGCGTTGTAGCGCTCGACTTCCGCGCGCAGCTTGGCCGGATCGCGGTTGATCTTCACCGCCAATTCTTCCAGCGTATCGGCCTTCTGGATCCACCCCTTCTCCACTTCCACCGAATTGTCTTCGGACCACTTGTAGCCACGAACCACCGGGTTCCAGCTCATCACTTCAACCACCAGCTTGTTGTACTGGCAGGTGATGGCGTCAAAGATCATGTGCACGGGCTGCGCGCGGTAATGCGGGGTGTCCACCCAGTGGCCGTGCTTCTTTTCCTTGTAATGGGTGAGCTGCAGTTCGGCGGTTTCGTTGTAGAAGCGTTCGGTGTTCGCATCCACCTCGATCCAGCTGAAGCTCTGCCAGAAGAAGTTGCGCAGGAAGCCATTGACGAATCCTTCCGGCTTGAAGCCCGGCCAGATACCGCCGGACTGTCCCTGGTTGCGCATATGCCATAGATCGGCGCCAGCTTTCTGCAGGATCTTGATGCCGTCGCCGGTGTTGTGCGGCGTGCCCAGCGGTGCTGGGTTGGCAAGGCCGAAGTAGTTGCGCTGCATGTCCAGGTTGGCTTCAAAACCACCGGTCGCCATCACCACACCCTTGTTGGCACGGATGGCCACCCGCTGACCGTTCTGCTCGGCGATGATGCCGAATACTTCCAGCGTATCCGGGTCCTGCACCAGATCCTTGAGCGGCGATTCGTATGCGATCTGGATACGCGGGCGCAGGCGGATGTTCTCGCGGAAAGCGAGGTACACGCCGGACGGGATCGGCAGGATGGTGGCGGTGCAATGCACAGCTTCACGCGCGCCGAACTCAGGGAATTCCAGCACCGCATCGCGCTCGGAGAAACCGGTGCCGTGGATGAACTGCGCACCGGCCTGGGCCGCACGCTCCTGGATCCATGGTTCCAGCGCTTCCATCGCCTCGGACCATGGCACCAGCATGTCTTCCGGGATCGGGTTGGCCACGCTCATCTTGCGCTGGTATTCGGCCAGCACCTTGGCGTTCCTGCTGATCAGCAGCGACTGCCCGGCCACGCGGCTGTTGCCGCCGGTCTCCGCCTCATTGGCCTTTTCCAGAATGAGGATGGACAGATTGGGGTCCAGATCGTGCGCCTCGATGGCGGCACACATGGCCGCCAGGCCGAAGCCGGCGATGACGAGATCGTACTGCTGGTCCCACTGATTGACGGCGTTGCGACTGGCCATGGTTCCCCTCCGGGAAATTACGATGACCCGACTATCGATGGACTGCCCAGCCAACCGCCAACCAATTCGCGTACGATCCACAACCATCGGTTGTAACAAAGCATCGCCATGGATCTCCGCCAGCTCCGCTACTTCCTGTCCGTGGTCGAACACGGCAGCTTCACCCGCGCCGCCACGGCTACCGGGCGCACCCAGCAGGCCCTGAGCAAGGGCATCCAGGCGCTGGAGCAACAACTGGGCGCCCGCTTGTTCGAACGCGGCAGCCGCGAGGCCCGACTCACCGACGTCGGCCGCCTGCTGATGGAACACGCCCAGCCCGCCCACGACGCCGTGCGCCGCTTCGAGGACCGCCTGCAGGAGCTGCAGACCGGCGCCGAAGGGCAGGTTCGCATCGGCACCGGCCCCAGCACCGCCGGCTCGCTGGTCGCCCCTGCAGTACTTGCCCTGCGCCGCCACTGGCCGAAGATCGGCATCCACGTCAGCGGCGGCATCCTGCCCGAACTGCTGCCCAACCTGCTCGCACGCGAGCTGGATGCGGTAGTCACCCTGCACACCTTTGGCGATGGCGACCCCGACCCACGCATCAATAGCGAAGTGCTGATGCACGACGAGTACCGCGTGCTCGCCAGCGTGCGTCACCCACTGGCAAGGCAACGCGACATCACCGCGGCACAACTGCTGGAGCAGGCATGGATATTCGGCCGTCGCCTCGGCGCGGTGGAAAACGCATTCCGGCAGCGCTTCCATGAAGCCGGCCTGGAACCTCCGCTCAACACCATGGAAAGCGGCTCACCAGAATTCATGCGCGCGATGATTCGTGACGGTGGCTATCTCACCTTGCTACCCAGCCGCCTGGCACAGGCCGAGCTGCTTGCCGGGCATTGGGTGAAGCTGGATGCACCCGGGTTTGCGTGGCAACGGCCAGTGATGGTCTACACCCGCGATGGCGAGCCACAGAGCGCGCCGCTGGCGAGGTTTCTGCAGGCGCTACGGAATGCTGCGGAACTGGCGCGGATGCGAGAGATGGAGTGAGGTCCTCGAAGCGAAACCAGCGCAGTCCAAGCTCCAATACGCCTATCGGGAAAGGGTGTATTCGATATAATTGTGGAGAAACAGCACTGAACCCGAAGGGAGAAGGTGATCGCGAGCCGCGCCAGAGATCGCAAGCCCCTGTTTACACAGGAAACTATTTGCGTTTAAAAGCGACTTTAAAGTTGGCATACTCGGTTTTATACCGCTATTAGGCGGTCTACTAAGAGTTAGGCGCCACTACAGCTATGACTGATCTTTGGGGTCCCGTTTCGGCAACCGATTGGCATGCCACACCGTGCATAGTCGGTCGCCCAGCAACCGAGGCTGATGTTGCGGCCGGCTCTGCCGTCTTCTATGTGCAGGGTGGTTCCACTCCAGCTCCAATTAGCCTTCCATGCTGCGCAGTTCAGCTACTGGAGGATGGCTCTGAGCAGCCTATCGTCATAGTCCAGGCGGAGCTCACGCAGCAGGGGACCATCTTGGGTGTACGGCCACTATCCGGCGGTAATGGCGTCTGCATGTCCGCAGACGTCCGGTTGCTTCCTACCGGCTTCGGATCGTAGGGTGGCGCCTAACAGTTCATTCAAGCCGAACCCGCTTCGCGGGTCGGCTTAATTCCAGAGTTAGGCATCAGATGGACACCGCCTCAAAACCATCACCGTACCGCTGGAGGACTGCCGTACGTCGGCACTTGCCCTGGTTTCTTATCGACCTTGGCATCGCAGACAAAGGTATGGATTGCGAGGCGGCCGGTGGGGCGCATGCTTGGTACAACATGGACGACAAGAGCAGCGGGTGCTATCACTGCAAGGTCACCCGGGCCGGTCGCCTGTGGGAGTCGGCTGATGCCTAACAATTCATTCAAGCCGAACCCGCTTCGCGGGTCGGCTTAATTCCAGAGTTAGGCGTCTATAGGCACATGGCCATTTCTTTTGGTGACAACGTTCAAATTCTCTCCAGTCCCGCAACGGATGCGGCCGGAATTGCCGGCCGGGCCGGTACCATCTACGGCGAAACCGTACCTTCCGTGTCTGGCGTATCTGCGCTCGGAGAGCTCGCCGAAGACTATGCAGTCAATGTCTTCGTTGAAGAGCTGAAGCAAGACTTTTGGTTAGACCCATCGCTCGTGGAGTTCGTGGACCACAGCGCCGGAACGGAGATCACCATCAAAGGATCTCCATACAAGTCGGTACGGCAATCGGACGGTTCGTGGCTAGAGGTCAGCGCAGTCCGCAAACCTTGGTGGCGTTTTTGGTAAGCGCCTAACAATTCATTCAAGCCGACGCTGCTACGCGGCGCGGCTTAATTCCGGGGTTAGGCCTCATGTCAGATGACCAGCAAGTCGATCTAGAGAAACGCCTTCTAGCTGTTGCCTTGTTCAACCTGCGGGTTCTTCTTGCAAGTCACATCGACCCCGAGGAGCAAAGCCCAGCGAGTGATGCCGCATGGCTTGCCTACTCTCTTCACAATCAAGCGCTCTCGGTGCTTGACGGGCAAGCATTCGATGTAGCCCAAGCACTACAAGCAGTAGAGCGACTCGAACCAAGGCTCGGCACGACCTACGTGCAGCAGTTTCGACAGACCGTTCTCAATGAGGTCTAACAGTTCATTCAAGCCGAACCCGCTGCGCGGGTCGGCTTAATTCCGGAGTTAGGCGCGATGAAAGCTCCCCCACTTCCCATAGCTCTGCTCTCACTTTCCCAGGCTCTGTTCGGCCTCGTCGTGGCCGCGATCATGGGCTACTTCCTAGCCACATCCGGCTTCACCGGCATCGACGATTTCCCGGCTTGGGTCGTCCCCTTCGGCTTTCTCGTGGGTCTCGCCTGCGTGGCTTCCGCCGTTCAACTTTGGCGACTCCGGTTGTCTGGCCCAATCAGCTTCTTGGTTCTCTGGCTGCTTCCGTTCGTTACCTCCCTGCCGTTCGCCACCGTCATGGAGGTCATCCGAGACGCAAGCTACATTGAGGGCAGGCTTGCGTTCTTGCTGGTGTATGCGGTCATCGTGTTTGAGTTCCGCAAGCAGTTCGCGCCTAACAATTCATTCAAGCCGAACCCGCTTCGCGGGTCGGCTTAATTCCGGAGTTAGGCGCTAACACATGCCTGCAAGTCTACTGACAGAGATCATCTTCCGCGGTGCTTTCGAGGTTGTTCTGTATGGCCTCGGATACATCATTGGTTGGCTCCTAGTCCCAATCTTCTCGTTTGGCCACTACGCTGTTGCACCTTGGGATTTCAAGAGCCGAAAAGTATCCACTAGTCACCCAAAGCTATCCCCACCCAAGACAATTTCAGCTGACGCAGCGTGCGCAATCGGGTTTTGCGCCCTGGCAGCAGCATCAACAACCGCTTACTTCGTACGGCGTGCTGCAAGCGCCTAACAGTTCATTCAAGCCGAACTCGCTTCGCGAGTCGGCTTAATTCCAGAGTTAGGGGCCATGTGGAAGATTTTCGCAGCTGCCGTTCTTCTAGCCGGACTCGTCGGTTGCGAGACCCTGCGTGATCACCAAATGGAACGGTCGTTGGTTCGCTCGCGCGAGGCAGTATTGGCCAAGATCGATCCTGAAGAATGTCGGGCTAAAGGCGGTGCTATCCAGCAAGTCGGCATGTTTGGCACACTCTCCTGCGTCACGCCGCTACCGGATGGTGGCAAAGCATGCAGCTCCAACTCAGAGTGCTCCGGGGTCTGCTTCGCACCGGAGGGTATCCCCATCGGTCAGGCAGCTACCGGCACCTGCCAAGCGGACACGGCTGCAATGTTCGGGTGCCACGATCACGTGGAGGATGGAGTTGTCGCCGGGGGGCTGTGCGTTGACTAGCGTGGCCCCTAACAATTCATTCAAGCCGACGCCGCTACGCGGCGCGGCTTAATTCCAGAGTTAGAGGGCAGAGATAGTGCGTCGCAAGATCATCCAGGACTTCGCCAACACTCTTTGCCAAATGCTCGTCGGCTGGCGTATGGGCGACGATCTTGAGGCACTTGCAGGGCTACCTGACGGCACCCTTCTTGTAGATGCTCTTGCAGGCACCGCATCTCATGTCATCGCGGGCAACATCCAACTCCGCATCGCTGGCGAGCTACAGTCTTGGCTCTCCCATCGACTGAGCATCAACCGAATACCGGCTCATTCCATTTCATCCGCAACGGTCACGGCGGAGATCCGCACAGATCGCCTGGATACGAATCGTGCGCGCATCGTCTCCTTTGATTTTTCAGTTCACTCTGCAATTTCTACAGACGAGTGCAGCTATACGAGCGAGCTGCAGGAGGTTCACCGCTGGCACTCGCGACTGCCCTCTAGCAATTCATTCAAGCCGAACCCGCTTCGCGGGTCGGCTTAATTCCCGGGTTAGGCACCTGAGCCGACATACCCATGACCTCGGATAAAACAACTAAAACAGCAATCCGCAAACGCATGTTTCTCTCCGTTGAAGCACGTGGAGAGTCCGGCGCACGCTTCGGGTTCCGATGGTGCGCTACCTGCCGTGGCCGCGGAGAGATCTGCCTTGAGCGCGTCGTGGACGGAAAACACACGGCCGGTTTTGAGCTGTGCAGCCTCTGCCGCGGCGACCGGGTACTTGCCACGCAGGCTTCGGCCTCCGATGCTGGTGCCTAACAGTTCATTCAAGCCGAGCCCGCTTCGCGGGTTGGCTTAATTCAGGAGTTAGGCACCAATGGAAGGCCATCTACCCGCTCAGCCAATGCCCTATGTCTGGGCAGACTTCAATGCCTGCGGCTGGGCCGGTGGCGGCGACGAGAGCATCTACGCCTTAGACAAGGATGCGCTTGCTGCAATACCGGCCAGAGATCGCACGACGGTCTTTATCTGGTGTGGCGACGAGTCCGGCACCATCCTTGGCTGTGTTGCATTGCTTCAGCACATTACGCTCGGCGCTTTTACTGGGTGGCGTGCTGTGCCTGTTCCTGGCACATTCTATCGTGGCCCAATACCTGCGCATCTAGATGGCGGGCTTGGTGCCTAACAGTTCATTCAAGCCGACGCCGCTTCGCGGCGCGGCTTAATTCCAGAGTTAGGGCGCAGAGATGAAGACCTTCGCAGTTCTTGCAACAGCTCTCGCGGCATCACTGGCCGCCTGTGCTTCTGGACCAGCCAAGTATCCCGTCTACAGCGGCGAGTACTTCTACAACTTTGAGAGCTCCTTCCTGACTCTCGATGGCAAGGATGAGGCGTGGTGCATTGATGCCGGCTCCATGACAAAGGCCATGCTCCCTGCCAAAGATGCGAACGGCCAGTGGGGCACATCCCACGTTGTGGTTCGGGGCAAGCTTGGCCCCCGGGGCAGCTACGGTGGCCTGGGTCGGTGCAAGCATATGCTGGACGTGACGGGGATAGTTGAAGTCTCAAACATGCGTGGGCGCGATGGCTAGGCAGCGCCCTAACGGTTCATTCAAACCGAACCCGCTGCGCGGCGCGGCTAAATTCAGGCCTTTGGCAGCATGATCATGCATCTAAGCAGCTTCACAAATCCTCGTAATTTTCTTGCAGGGCTTCTGCTAGCTGTCGCTGCGCTCGCCGGGTGCGCACACAATCCTCTTGGGCTGGAGATGGAGTCAAGGGATCTCGCGGCGCGACTTGGATATCCTCTTTGTGACGTATATGCCCATCTCAGCAAGGAGGAAATTTTCGCTAGCGCCAGACGCATGGGAATCGAGAACATGGAGCACTCCACCGAGTGGGCCAATGTTGCTGCGGTGATCAAGCCGGATGATCAGTTCCGCTTGGTTGATTGCCAAAATGGCCACCGAGTTCATGGCGCACGAGGCGGATACTCGTTTTTCGGTCTGTTTCGACGCGACAAGCTTGCGTTAGAGTTCGGACAAATGATCGATGACTAGCGGGCGCATGCCGCCTAACAATTCATTCAAGCCGACACCGCTTCCCGGGCCGGCTTAATTCCGGAGTTAGGACTCACATGAAGCACCCTCTCCCCCCTCAGGACAAGAAGGCTCTTAGTCTTGAGCGTGATCGACGCAACATTGTTGCGGAGAGTCAGTGGGGTGGTCGTGATGCCATCGCCAAGCGCAAGCAATGGGTAAATCAGTCACATCGCAAAGCGGTGCACCAGGAGCTCTCAGCGCTATCAGGAGCCACGCCAGCTGACCCAGAAGTAGTCGAGTGTGCCGTGGCGTCGGCCAAACCACACAATTGGCGCAAACAACCTGATGTATCGCTCAAGGTTGCACTTCTAGCGCGCCGCTCCCGCCAACCACCGGGCTCCAGTGGTGAACCCTAACAGTCCGTTCAAGTCGAACCCGCTACGCGGGCCGGCTTGGTTCCCGAGTCAAGTCTGCCCAGATCAACCAGATATGTCGTCAACCGTGAAAGATTCGCTGCTGAATAATTACTTCCCAGCCCTTGCCTGGATGTGGTTCAGAAGCGACCACCCCAACACTCCCTATACAGAGATGCGTGCCAGATTCATCGAGGCGCTGGTTGAGCTGGTCGCAGATCATGAGATCTATCTATTGCCGCCCCCAAACAAGGCTGCTGCAACCATCGGCAGCAAAAGAATTGGGAATGTACAAACGGATGACCGTCTAGAATATTGGATTGCCACACCCAATGAGGCCCGGGAATATTTTGAAGAATTCTGGCCGCATCAGGAATTGGAAAGCCAGGCCTTCTACGAGTTCGTGTTCAACAATCTGCCGGAATTTTGCTTCCCGATGAGACGGAGCGACGATCCCTCGTTCGACGGCCCTGAGGACTTTGATTGGGATGATCACTTTATGTTCTCATAGCTCACAAGCCCCTTTCTCTATCGGCCGATACAACCCAAGATGGGCCTGCAATCAGATTCACACCGATAGGGCCTGACAATTCATTCAAGCCGCCGCCGCTTCATGGTGCGGCTAAATGCAGGTGTTAGCCCGCCGGAGTCAATTCCAATGCCGCTTCACATTATCTACACCGAGACAGACATGCTGCTCTCGAAACGTCCATACACATCTTGGCGTGAGATCCAAGATGCGTTCGAGAGCTACAAGACCTCACTTGGCCCATGGGAGCGGGGCGAGGTCATTGAGTACTTGTCTGATGAGCATCCAACCCTTTTTCCCTCCGCCTGTGAACAAGTTGAAGCGTTCCTGGCGGACACTGCGCTGGCCAAAGCACTGACTTTTCGCAGGCCGCGACCGGCGGCCTAACCGTTCATTCAAGCCGAACCCGCTACGCGGCTCGGCTTAATTCAGGTGTCAGGTGCCATGAGAAGCATTTTCGCAACCGTAGCTCTTCTGCCCTGCACCTCATGCGTATCCGCACATGAGCTTACCGATTCGTTTCCCCGTGACACGCAAGTCATAGTACAGACGGATTCGATCACCGTTGAGTACTGCCCAGACAATACGTGCAACTCGTTCACCATCGACGACCCTGCTGGCTCAGAAGTGCTCCAGGACTTTGCATACGCATATATGCTCGGGGCTTCGTCCTACATCTATCTAAAACAGTTTCAAACAGATACAGACTCTACCGCCACCAAGTCAGTACTACGTCGCTACAACGCCCATTGCCCGCAAGAGCCGCTGGCTCAAGCCGCGCGATGCATAGTCATGCATTTGATGGAAAACCATCCCATTCGGGCAAGCTTTGTTCGCTACGATGAGGGAGAACGTAATGTTGTCCCCATTACGCTGGAGGACTTCTCGCATGGCACCTGACAATTCACCCAAGCCGACGCCGCTTCGCGGCTCGCTTTAACTCCAGAGCTTGGCCCGCATATGGCTAGGTCAGCATCTCCAGAAAAGCAGCGTGAGTACGATCAGCTGAAGTGCTTTCTAATCCTTTGGGAGACGCATCTCACCCCCAATCGGGTCTTCGAGCTCGATCATCCGTACAGCCCAATCAATGTACTGGCTGGCTTTGAGCACAAGTTTGGTGTCTCACGGGCCCTGATATGCCTCAAACAAGCGGCTAATGATGTTCTAGAGACCTGCATGGATTTTTCTCCGCAGCAAATTGCCGCAGCAGACGCTTCTCTAGCCAAAGGTGGCGCGCACACGATCACACAGCTTTGGCAGGGCCGTTCTCGGCAATACAGGGCCATCTTGCGCCGCGGCCACCTGCGCAATGACACTGAGTTCTATCTGGCGTCATCCATTCTGTCGGACACGGCTTCTCAAGTACCATCCAGCGAGCGGATTGCTTTAGACAATATGGTGGCCAGCTATGAGTCCCGGCGGACCTGACAGTTCATTCAAGCCTATCCCACTGCTCGGGTCGGCTCAATTCCAGAGTTGGCCACTGAAGGGAGACCGTTGATGCCCCAAGTCCATGTCACATTGCTGAGCGAGGGCGTCCCAGTTTGGCGCCCTGTTCAAGCACGTCATGTGCAAGACTCAACGTACCAACTGGAGGGCACTGTTCCCGAGGGTGAGGAGTGGGAGTTCCAACCAGGTGAACTGGTAAAGTGCGAGCTGCAAGAGTTCATTGGCGGTGGGTCTGGTCTTGTCGCTCGCCGACCCGCGGCCTAACCGTCCATTCGAGCCAAACTCGCTTCGCGAGTCGGGTCAATTCAGGGGTCAGGTGCTGATATGGGAAGACGCGCCAAGGTCGGGATGCCGACACCTTTGCTCTTCACTCTATCTGGAGTCTGGCTTGTCTCGCTGGCGAGCTTGATCACGCTCGGCTTCCGCCCCCCCTTCACTGGCCCCCTACTTATTGTCATGGGCCTGTCTTCCGTTGCCATGCTTGTCGTTGTTCCAGCCGCAGGCTACGCCCTGATCACCAACAAGGCGTTACGGACTGCTGCACAATGCGTTGGCTTTTGGCTCTGCACGCTATGCCTGATGCTGCTTCTATCCACGTTCGTCGCCGGTCACCTGGCGTGGGGCAGGTGATGGACGTGGCCGAGTCAGCAGCCAGGATTTCATTCTTGCCGAACCCGCTTCGCGGCTCGGCATAAATCGGGCACCAGCCGCAGGCTTGCGATGACAAATGTTCAAGAGCAGAGATACCAAGAGACGGTGACGTGCGAGCCACGCCAAGAGGAGGGACTCATTTTCATCAAGGTCGTGGCAATGCCTCATGCGGGCGCAGTGGAGTTCGACGTAACTCAGGCTCGTTCGTTTGCCCAGCAAGTACTATCGGCAATCGAGGTTATTGAGGCTGGCTGGGTAGGAAAGTCCCCGGGCCCACAGGATGCTTGTGGCGCCTAATCGTTCATTCAAGCCAAACCCGCCTCGCGGGTTGGCCTGACTCAGACATCAGGCGCTAAACATGCATATCCGCTTCTTGCAGATCTTCTTTCTGGCGACGCTGACTTCTTACTCAAACTCTGCAATGAGTTCGCCTCTTCTAAGATCTCTGGCGACAGAGCTTCGCGCAATGCGTGCACTTCCCATGTCCACACCAACCAATGCGAGGTGTCCAAGTGACACGGCGCCGCTGATCGGCTTGAGCCAAAACCAACTGCAAGTCGCACTAGGCAAGCCCGACTTCATCAGCGAGTCGGACCAAAGCTGGACCTACTTTTTCCGCAGTCCGGTCCCGCGCCATCAGTTTGGCGGGGGCCACCCGGAGTTAAGCTTTGCATTCGGGACAACCAAGCGGGTAGTGAATGTCACCTGCCACTATTCGCGCTAGGTACGCGTCCAACAATTCACTCAAGCCGAGGCTGCTTCGCTGCACGGCTTGATCCAGGTACCAAATCGTATGCCTAAAACTATCGCCACTGTGTTCCTAGCAATCATCGGCCTACTGGCACTCGGCTATGTTGGTTGGCGGACTACCATCCATGCAACAGCCCAAGAGGGCTTCTGGTTCTCATACTACTGCGGCGAGTGGCCAGTCACGCTGTCAGAGACAGACCTGGATAACGACCGACAGATCAGTAGACAGGAGGCACGCGCCACATGCCAAGGCTGGCTCAAACGACGAGAGGTCAATGGCAGAGCATGTATTGAGTACATGGAGCCAAAGACCGGCGTAGCCGCCTACACTTCTTGCCGAGTAGAGCCGCTGGATGCGCGCTAACAATTCATTCGAGCCAACGCCGCCAGGCGCTGCGACTTGAGTTCCGGAGTCAGGCCTGCTCATGAGCATATTTATTGCGACCGTTCTTACAGCGGTACTCGGGAGCGCTACTAGTCCGCCAGCCAGTGCTTGCGTGATTCAATTCGCCAATGGCAGCGAACATAGCGGCATTGCACAGCACTTTGCAGTGACGCTGGAAGAAAACCTGCGCCGTGAAAGCTCTCTCCGCCTCGTCAAGGCCAATGGCACCTTCGACATGGAGTTCTATCTTGTGGGCGCCCCGGCCAACAACATCACCGCCTATCCCACTGACGATAGATTTCGGGTCTTCTATGTCCTGACGCGGCAGGACCAAAAGTTCATATCCGCTGATGTCATGAGCTGCAACGGGGATGGCTCAGGATGCGCGGCTACTGCTGTCAGGCGGCTTGTCGAGGTCTGCGCCCGCAGGCCGAACGTTTCGTTCAAGCCGATGCCGCTCCGCAGCGCGACTTGATTCGGGAGCCCGGTGCCGTGGAACACCCATCATCGCCGAGCAATCTGAAGACAGACTTGACTGTTCTTGGGCTATTGGCCATTTCCGCTCTCGCTGCGTTCGTATTTCGCGACAGCCTTGGCCTCCTGGTGTTTTTCGGGCTTGCCCTTGCGTTACTGCTGCAACTCTTTCGGGTTGCATTCTTGCGTGGAAGCAGGGAAACACTGAAGAAGCTTTGGAGTGCCCTCAGGGACGCCCTTTGGGGCCTTGATTAAGCAGCAGACATCTTGGAGAACATCGACTATGACACCTGACAGCACAATCAAGCCGAAGCCGCTACGCGGATCGGCTCGATTGCAGAGCCAACACCCATGAGACGCATCTTCGCGATTATCCTGGTGGCGCTTTCCGGCTGCCAACCTTCCCACGACACGGCTCTTGCCGAAACCGAGAGATCCCAAGCGGGGACTCTGCGCCAAACCGAAACCCCTCAGCGCCTTCATGCCTTTGGGGGCACACTTACTGGCAAGGATGAAGGCGAATGGGGCGGAGAGGTCAAGTTCCAAGAGCAGGATGGAACCTCATACACGGTCGTGGCTGACAATAGCCACGGCATCTTCGAGATGCCTTACGGGGTGGTTGCCCTCACAGGCTTGGCGCACCTGGGCTCGAATCGTGGAGCCATCCATTTGCTCACCAGGCTGCCCGGTAAGCGCGTCACGGCCAGGCAGTTGATGCAGCTCCCCGGCGCTCCTTGCGATGTCATCCGGACCGATGATCGGATCACCATGCGCATCTCGTCTTGGCATAGGAACGCTGTCAGCGGAACGGTAACCCCGCAGCAGTACACCTGTCATGCGCTGTTGTCAGACCAACACCTCGTCCAGTACAAGTGCCCTACTCCAGAGCCTGAGATATGCTTTGGATGAGTGCTGGAAATCAATTCGAGTCCGACTCGCTTCGCGAGCGGGCTTGCCTCCTTTGTCAGGTATCGGCGGAGAACCCAATGCTAAAGCTGTACAAGAAGACGGATGGAAAACTCAGCTACAGGGAGGCTTGGGCGGAGCCAGAGAATGGGCAGATAGTTGAGCACTGGGGCGTCATTGGGGAAAAGGGAGAAACAAAGAATCACCCTTACTCCGTCAATGAGGATACGGATCGGGCTATCTCATCAGTACTTTCCAGCGCCACGGAGAATGGATTTCTGCCGTTTGACGAAGACGAAATGAACGTGCTGCTCGTGGAATACGCCATTGAGGGCATGGGAACAAAATTTGACCTCCAAAAGCTGCAGGATCTGGAGAACGTGCTCAACGAGAGCCTGGGTTGGACCGGCCTTGGCCACTGCGATGGCAACAGCATCGGCTCAGGCACCATGGAGGCCTGTTGCTACGTTGTGGATTTCGAGATCGCCAAGCGCGTCCTTACCGACGATCTCGCGCCGACCCGTTTTAGCGACTACACAAGAATCTACGATGAAGACTCCTGACAGTTCATTCAAGCTGGCGCCGCTACACGGCTCGGCTTGACTCCGCACTCGAACCGCCATGAAAACTATCGCACGGCATGGAGGTGGACCACTGGTCGTGACTGGCTCGGCCGTCTGCCTCGCCAAGCGATGGCTTCGGTGGTTCGCCTGCCCTTGGCCCCATCGCTGCATTGAGCTTGTTGTTGCCCTACCAACGATGTGCATCGGTTGCCCGCGCGCATCAATAATGCGCACAACAGGCCCAAGGTGCCAGCTGCTCTGGTAGCGGCCAGAAAGCTGGTCAATGCCCGCTTGCCCTGAGGCTGGCCGTCGCCACGATAGTCCATTCAAACCAGCACGCCCCGTTCACCAGCGATCCATGCGCCGCTCTACTTCCGCCGCAGAGATCCAACGCCCCAGCCAGGCTTCGTCCATAGGTATCTGAAGGCATTCCCCGCACCTGGAGAACATTCCCTCCCGAAAATCTGATGGATTCGGAGCTGGGATTGAGGGGACTCACGCTTAGCGCATCCATGGCTTCGACCTCTACTCCGCACGCTCATAAACGCCATCTCAATTCAAGTGCTGGAACCACTACGGCGCCGCCGTAGGTATTCGGCTACCTTAGGAGCCCGTCCCTATCCCACTACAAGCGCCGACGCATGCAAGCGACTTCGATGGCTTTTCGAAACAGGCGTTGGCTCTACTTCTGCCTATTGTCAGCGGCACTGCTTGGCGCGGGTTGCAAGGGCGCTCCAGCTCCTGCAAAGGACCTGGGGACGGACATCGATGAAGTGGCCGCAACGCTCACCAAGCAGCCGTTACTCCACTCGACCTCAATTGCAGTTGTGTACCGGGGCAAGGACTTCATTCGCCATCGCGGCGATATGCTTACGGGGACCCCGGGACCTCCGAATGATGCGACGCTCTACGAAATCGGCTCCTTGAGCAAGACGCTGGCGGGAACCTTGGCTGCGAATGCCGTCCTGGAGCACAAGATCAGCCTGGATGACGATATCCGGATGTATCTGCAGGGCGACTATCCGAACCTGCAGTACAAGAACGAACCAATCCGTTTACGCCACCTGCTGTCGCACACCAGCGGGCTGCCGAACATGCTGCCGGAGCGCACCAACACCGTACTCGCCGACTTCACCGATCAGCGTACGCCCACCGAGCTCAATGCCATCTATGCCAGTTACGGAAAGGCTGAGTTCTTCAGGGACCTGCATGCTGTCGAGATTGGCCGAGCGC
This sequence comes from Stenotrophomonas sp. STEN023, assembly GCF_056760135.1. NCBI lineage: Bacteria > Pseudomonadati > Pseudomonadota > Gammaproteobacteria > Lysobacterales > Lysobacteraceae > Stenotrophomonas > Stenotrophomonas sp. STEN023. Next base: position 55,530 of record NZ_JBRREF010000016.1, read on the forward strand.
CCGGGAAGGAATACGCGTATTCCAGTACCGGAACCGAACTGATGGCACACGTATTGGAAGTGGTCTACAAGAGCGACTACGAGTCACTTCTGCGTGGGTTCCTGCAAGAGTCCGTGGCGATGACGGACGCCCGAATCCGGCTTGGCGATGCTGACGCGCCCCGGCTTGCGGTTGGCTATCACAGTGACAACCCGGTGCCGACCACGGCAATGCCGCAGCTGCCGTGGGGCGCATCCGGAAATGTGAAAACAACGGTTCCGGAAATGGCGAAGTACCTACGGTTCCAGCTTGCCAACGGGCCCGTCGTTGATGAATCACATCGTACGCTGGTGAACTTCGACCCCGAGTTCGGTATTGGCTATTTCTGGAACATCGTCAGCGGCGACCGTTTGAAAGGCACTTACTACGCCCATCATGGTGGCGTGCCCCGCTCGCAGTGCTACATCTACATCATCCCGAAGTACCAGCTTGGCATCTTCGTCATCACCAACCAGAGTGGCGACCAGACCGCACGCGCCATGGAGGCGGCGATCGATACCTTGGTCGAGAGAATCGCAGCGCGGGAGAATGCAGATAGCAAGGTTTAGTCCTGCCGCGTGAACCTGCCCCGGACTCAAGCGCACCAAAGGCGTTATCCGGCAGCGGGCGTTCCTGATGGTGGCGCCTGACAGCCCCCCCCTGCCAACGCACTTCGCGGCTCTATGTAATTCCGGCTTCAGATCACGGCGAACGGATTCAGTTGCTTATGGAGAAACATCTGCGTATTTTCCAGATTCTTGGCAAGTCCACCTAGGGGAGTAGGTCATATGTCGGGCAAGAAGATCTCGGGTTTGATCGGCATGGTGATTGGTGCCGCGTGGTTCGCAGTGAATGTCCGTCATTTCAACGAGGATGGATTTGTCGCAATCGGAATGCCGCTGATCATTTTCGTACTCGGGCTGGTGTACTTCCTCAAGGCGCGCAGCCAGTCTGCGTGATAACCGGAAAGCAACTATCCAATCGACGCCGGCGCTTGATCACCCGGCTTGACCCGGACATCAAACACCGTACAGTCGCTCGCGCAAGATAGTGACACGCTGATACCAACCAGTCATGACGCACCTTTATCGCTACATCCCGATCTGGCGTCGAATCGAGAATGGTGCAGTCCTCTATCGCGTATTCGAGGTTATCGGCGTTGGATATAGCGTTCAGAGCAAGGATTTCTTTCATGGCGATGCACTGAAAGACTGCACGTTCTCCACGGAAGCTCAGTTCCTGGAACTACTAATAGAGCAGGCCCCAGACGAAAGGTTCGGACCTTCGCCGACAGTTGAAGCCGCCATACTGGAATTCGATCAGGAATTTTCTCAATCTCCAAATCCTGACCGTTGAACTCAAGCAGAAGCTGCCCCAATAGCCGGCCTCAAGAAAACAGGAATCAACCTCCGTGATCCAGTTACTTCGCCAGGCATGCAACGACGGTGGAAAACTTGAGCAAATCCTTGAGTCGTCGTTCCATCCAAGCTCGAGGTTGATAGATGGATTGGAGCTGAGGTTTGAGACGTTGACCCTCAGCATCTCCGCGGTAGCTGACGACGACACGATCGCCCTATCACTTGGCGGATTGGATCGGCCGTCACTCAGAACTTCCAATCAATTCCTGTGCCAGTGTCTCGGCAAGCCCTTGCAATGGGCATGGCTTACAACCAATCAACAGGGATATACCGATGGGATTCGCTTGGAGTTCCAAGTTCAGAGTGGAGCGGCGGCGGTTATCTTGGATATCATCGTTGCTGCATCAATGCTCAATTTTTACAAGGTCGAGGCAATCGAGCTCTGAGCATTCCTGCGCACTCCAGTCGCATGTAGGGCCGGCTCATTCCCCGAGTCAACACCATCATGGATCTACCGGCCTTCTTGCCAACGACTAAGATCATCCTATAGACATTTACCATCGCCCAACCAACCCCACTGCACTGCGCCGTTACCGCCCACCTCAGCTACTAAACGCCTGGGACCACCCGTACTTCCAGGATGCATCTCACACACGCACTGAGTGTTGCCAGGCTAGGTCACGCCGTTTGACGATAATCTACAGTTCGTCACGCTGCGCATGACTTCTTAATCAAGGATATTGGTCACAGATGAATCAGGATGATGCAATAGCAATCTATGAAGCAGCTACAGTGCTTCTGTCGCTTAGCATGCTCGCTGTTGCCGCGATTGTATTCTGGCTGCAGTTCCGCACTTACCGTCGCACGCACCATCCCAGCCTTATTCCGCTACTTGCCTCTACCGCGCTGACCGGCGTCCTCGTTCTTCTGAGCATGCTGGCTCAGTACTACTGGCTTTCCAGCCCTCTAGGGCTTTACCTGTTCTTGATCAGCCTCCCAGTGGCCTTCATCCAAATGGCTCTGGGCACATATGGCACCGCAAAGCTGCTGCTCGCATTCGAAGGGAGAGCATCAACCGGCGACAGGTTCAATGCCTGACAACCTCAAGCTCAGGTCCGTGATGCTACGCGACGCCTGTCGGACATAGGGAATCACACCATGCGCTTCTGGCAGCGATCCGCGATTTCGATCTTGGCACTCCTTGCGCTGCTCATCGCAGCACCCGGCCTTGTCTATGTCATCGGGCTTTCCAAACTGCACGGGCGCCCAACCCCTGCCGATCCAACGCTCTTCAGCCGAAACGAAATTGCTGCCGCGTGGGCACAATGTCACGAATCGCCACCTGGTGCGGCGGTTGCAACCAACCCATGGAGCGTTGCAGGCAACTTGCTATTCGGCGGTCCTGACCATGCAACCCCCGGCGAGCGAGCGTCTTGGCGTATCGCCAGCACTTACAACGCGGCCTCCCACCTGCAAAGCAACACCGCTTGGCACATCTCTGGGAGCGCGCTAACCATCTGGATTACCCGGCATTGGTCCGCCGACCAAATAGGTGCCACGATTGCTCGCGACAGACTGTGCAAGTGAAGCCGGAAGACACTCCTAGCTGATTCCGCTTTGTTCCGCACGCAAGCTGCAGTATTTATCATTACCGATCTTCATCATCACAGTTCAACCTGATTCGGACCCTAGACGCCATGCCCCAGATCCGATGCAAACGCGTCGTCTTCTTTTCTCCCTGCGACGAGAACAGCTTCTTCAGCTGGGCACGAAGCATTCCCGTGGTTGAAGAGGTTTACGGGGAGTTGGACGAGATTGTAATTTCATTGGCGTCCGCCGAAACCACCGATGAATCACTACGCGAGCTGATCGCCTTGCTTCATCGTTACAACATCGAGATGGGGCAGTTGTCGGCATTTGAGACGGCAGAGAACTCGAACTGGTTCCGCAGCCCGATAAAATTCTGGCACCAGCGTGTATTCGGCGTATCGAGTTCATGACGCATCAACTCTCCACCTATGACCGGGCACTTCGATTGACCTGCATTCGAATTCATCAACGATCCAGTAGGTGCCAGCCCAGGCAATCACTACAACTCAACCACTGGACGAAACGATGAAAGAACTCGCAAACGTAGCCATCGTAGTAGGGATCGCTGCAGCAGGCTTCGCGCTAATCGCCTTCCTCGGCCTACTTCCGGTCGACGTTATGCTGTGGGCTGAGACTCGAGCCACATCCGGCTACCTGCGCGCCATCCCAACCACCGCCCGGCACACTGACTACCTCACAGGCGCGCTATTCCTCGGTGGCTTGGCACTTTCGGCCGCGGGTCTTTTGTTCCGTCACAGGCTTCGTAGCAACGATTCGCGCTAAGTCCGCACTCAATCCCGGCCCGCCCTGTAGAACACCGCCGTGGAAGCCCTACAAGCACGATCAACGTCCTCACAATGCGCGCTAGCAGGCGTCGCACTTGACATCACCATCAGCATCGAGACATCCGCTTCAATCCCAGCCAGGGCCGTTAAGTTCGAGTTGGTGCGAAGGCAGTATGGCTAAAACCAGTATCCTGGCTGATCGTTTGAATGAAGCTTTGAACCAATCTTCATGGCGCCGAGATAGAACCCATCTCCGAGCAATTGTTCAACACGATGGTCATGGAGAGCTCACGCCAGCTCTTGGTACCGCTTTTGCTTCCACTTCATCCACCAACTGGCTTTGTCGGAGCGCTTCTCATGTACTCGACGAAGACCGACTTCATTGTGTCCCTGCTTGCAGAGTACGAGGATCAGTTCATACATTATTTCTGGGAGACCTGCGCCTAATGGCGAGGCAGCGAAATTCGCTCTGGCAACGTCCCTACTTGCACTTTGCAATCACTCGTCAAGGCAACCCGCAGCGCCCCTCACTGAATTCAAACTATTGTCAATGAATGCATACTCGTTTACTGACTGCCATTGAGGGAAGCAGTACGCAACTGGAGATCAGCAGGTTTATGCCATATTGAAGCCCCACCAATGCCACTGCCGTTTCACGTCAGGGCTCACAACGGACAATTAGGATAAGGATATGTTTTCAAATGGGATTTGATATTTCCTTCTATCGATTTATCGATGACGCATCAAAATTTGATCAGATGGAAAAACTGCAGGAAGCAGAAGACTTCCCACTGGACGCGGATCAATTGCAGGAGCTGCAGGGTGTCGCGCAGGCTATTTTCAACAAGTTCCCCGGATCTACGCTGCCCGCATTCGATCAAGCCTATGAGCAAGGGATCTCTGTGACCGTACCGCTACAGACCATCCCGGCGGGATCGCTCGAAGTGCTAATGGGCTATCGGTACGCGTACATCGCCGACTGGCATCCCGACACCAGTGATCCTGTGCCTCTGAAAGCGCTGATCGAACTGATGGCGGCTCTGGAATCGCTTGGATACGAGGCATTTGACCCGCAGCTTGGGCGATTCGTGAATTCCGCGAACTATCATTGGTGAGCGGATAGGTCGGCAAGTGCTGGCCCACAATGAGCTGGCGCCAAGGACCAAGGTTCAAGAGCTGGACTTACATTAGTGTCCACATCGCCACTGTAAACGCAGCCCATTGGATGACCCGTTCTGCACTATGCAAGCCGCATGACAGAAAAGTTCAACACTGCAAACGAAAGAGTACCCATGAAAGCAATCGCCATCGCCGCGCTCATCTCGGCATCTATTTTCGCACTGCCCAGCCGCGCTGCAGACAACAAATTGATCGAGCGCAGCTGGGTGAAGGTCGATGAGAATCACGCAGAGCTGGAGCACGCAGGCCGCAGCTATACGCTGGATACCTACATCGTGATGTTCCAGCAGCCGTACTACATCCACCTACGTGCAACGGACAAGCAGACGCTTGTGTCCGATGAGCTGGTGGACATGGCAAGCGAGTACATCAAGCCGCGCGGGTGCACACAGCCGCTGGAGCGGCGCAGCGACCTTGATCGCAGTAGTTCCGACGGTACCGAGCTTGTGCTCGGCTTCCAGTGCTGAATCAGCTGCCTGATCGCTGCATCGAACTTGCTGCTGCTCACCAACCCTGCCCTCGTCGTCCAAATAGGCTTCAACCCATGAAGCAACTGCTGCTACTGATTTTCCTGCTCGCGGCTTCATCCCCCGCCAGCGCCATCGTCATCCGCCACGATGTGGACGATGCCAAGTACCGGGTTGCCGCCGACGAGTATCCGGCGCTGGTCGACATGCCAGGCGAAGGACACGGTAGCCTGATTGCTCCGCAGTGGGCGGTTACCGCTGCGCATACCCTGCCCCAGCACGCCGAGCTCAAGCAGGTGGTGATCAACGGGCTGCCACGTGACGTTGAGCGCGTCGTCATCCACCCGGGTTACAGGACGCTGCCGCAGACCTTGATCGACCAGGCCACGGCCAGCGGCGAGGCCATGTTGATCGTGGTTTTCCTGGCTGCATCGGATGACATCGCGCTGATCAAACTGAGCCAGCCCGTGACCGATGTAGCTCCGGTGGCTTCTTACCGGGGCGGCGATGAGGCTGGCCAGGTCATCAAGCTGATCGGCAAAGGTGCCACCGGCACGGGTGACATCGGGCATGACCCCGGCGGCCCCAATCGCACCGAATTGCGCCGCGCCTTCAACAAGGTCAGCAGCGCCTACGAGCGCTGGCTCTGCTATGTGTTCGATGCGCCACCCTCGGCCCTGCCGCTTGAAGGCGTGCTCGGAAACGGGGATAGCGGCGGCCCCGCCTTGCTGCAGAGCGGCGATCAATGGCTACTCGCTGGGCTGGGCTCCTGGAAGGTCGTGCAGGGCAACGTGTTGACCGCACGGCCCGGGCGCTACGGCCAGGTCGCCTGCAATGTCCGCATGAGCCATTACGCTGATTGGATGGATGGCGTCATGTCTGGACAGGCTCCAGCCACGAAGTGAGTGTGCGCGTGGCGCTCGCTCCTGCCCCCTGCTGCTGGTCGCTGCCGCTGACAGCGCCTTGCAGGTCTGCAGCTGCCGTTTGCGAGAAACGCGCAGCGGTTCCGGATTGCAGAACCGCGACCGGACATAATCAGCGCCCCTATTCATGATTTGCCATGGAGCTTCAATGACAAAGGCTTGTCTCCCCTTGTTCGCCGCCGCCGTTCTCTATTTCAGCATCCCGGCGGCGCAGGCCCAGCCTGTGTACAAGTGCACGGGCCCGAAGGGCGAAACCAGCTACCAGTCCATTCCCTGCCGCGAAGGGGAAACCTCCTCGCGCCGGTATGCATCACCGTCCCCGTCCAACCCGACGCAGGCCATCACCGCCGCCCCGACCGGGCCGGATCAGCGGCGCGTGCAGGTTCGCTATACGACAACCGCAGGCAACGAGGGCTGTGATGGCGCCAAGGCCATGCGCACCGCGGCGTTGGGTGCCGCTGGGTCGCAGGCAACGGCCGATATGCGGGCCAGCCTGGACCAGCAGGTCAGCACTGCCTGCAGGTAGCAGAGCCGATGGGCCATGTGGCACGCGGGTTGTGCAAGGCAGCACAGCGCATGCGCGGAGCAAGCCCTGCTCTCCTGGAAGAAGTGATTGAACCTGCCCGCGATACGTTCAATCATCATCTGGCTCGCCGCCGTTCCTGACCAGGGGCGCTGCAGGCCGATGGCGCGCGAGAAGGCCAGTGTCGTCCAAGGAATGCGTGCAATGCGATTCTCCAGCCAGATGCTCGTGCTAGCGCTAGTGCTGTTCCTGCCGCTGGGCGCTGCTGCCCGCAGCGACAGCGCGCTGAAGGTGGACAATTCGCAGGTCGTCGGCCTGACCGCCCTGCTGGAAGCGCAGCCGCGCCACCCGGAAGCGACCAGCATCCGTGCCCTGCTGCTGGAATGGGAGGACAGCTCCAAGGACGTGGTGGACTACGTCTGCCCGGACGTGCTGGCGCCGGTGCCCGGCACAGGCATTCCCAATGGCCCGGAACTGCTGGCGCAGTTCATCTTCGGCAGCGCCGCCTTCCAGATTGCCAACCCGTCGCAGAAGGGTGCGTTGCAGCCCTCACAGCTGGCCGGCATGCGCAGCATGCTCAAGGCTTACAAGGCCCTGCTCGCCACCGATCCTGCCGCACGCATCCAGCGCTTTGATGCGCTGGCAGCGATGGATGCGGCAGGTACGCTCCCTGCCTACCTGGAGCCGATTGTTACGCTTGGTTGCAAGTAGTCAGGTGCGCGCAAGCTGATCGCTGGTCTGGTGCGTATCCTGCTACTTCTGAACCAACCACCGCACACGCAGTACCGTGAACATCATGAACATCCAGATCCGACCGGAAACACCCGCCGACATCGCAGCCATCGACGCGGTCACCATAGCCGCCTTCCTGGAGGCGCCGCATACCGATCACACCGAGCAGTTCATCGTGGCCGCATTGCGCCGCTCCGGGCAGCTCACCGTCTCTCTTGTGGCCGAACAATCGGGCGTGGTCGTTGGCCACGTCGCGGTATCGCCGGTGACCATCGACGATGCGGATAGCGGTTGGTACGGGCTTGGGCCGGTATCGGTCGTGCCGGAGTTGCAGGGCAAGGGCATTGGCAGCCAGCTGATCGACGCAGCACTCGATAAGCTTCGCGTACTTGCTGCAGGCGGTTGCGTGGTGCTTGGCGATCCCGGCTACTACGCACGGTTTGGGTTCAAGGCCACTGACGCGCTCACCTTGCCGGGCGTTCCCGCCGACTACTTCCAGGCGCTTTCATTTGGTGCTCCGGTGCCACAGGGAACGGTTGCTTACCACGCGTCCTTCTCGGCGCAGGAATGACCATCTGGCGCAGACCTGTTTGCAGCGTTATCGGACGCGACGGTCGAACACCGTCGGCATCATCTGCGCTCTCTTCTCAACTCGCTGTCGGCAGGTGGTTCCAGACGCCGATAGCTTGCCGCCAATGGCGTTCGTTGGCAGAGTTGCCCAGATTCAATGCTCCAATCAGCAGCGATCCCGCTGATCTGCCATCTACATGCACAGAAAGGACTCCATGATGAAAAACACAAGCGCACACGGCACTGTCCGCAACACCGCGCGACCGCAGGCGATGCTCCGTCGTATCCGCCCTGTGCTGCTGGGCCTGTTTTTCACCGTGGCGCTGGCCGCCTGCGGCAAGCCGGTACCGGCAGACAAACAGGCCTATGTCGGCACCTGGGAATCGACCACTACCTTTCTGCTGATCGACGCCAGCGGACGTGTTGTCTACAAGCACAAACCCAGCCCATCGACCAGCAAGTCACTGGATGCACCAATAAAGGCCTATGAAGGCGATGACTTCATCGTCGGGGTTGGGCCGTTGACTACCCGTTTCGTGGTGGCAGCGCCACCGCACCAGGTGGATGGCAGCTGGAAGATGACGGTCGATGGGCAGGAGCTCACACGGCGCTGAGTCGTTGGCCCTTCGTAGATTCGCGAAGACGATAACCACGGCAGCTGCGGCTGCCCCAGCACAGGCGTTGCACGATGCGAACCAATGCAGTTTCCCTGCTGTTGCTTGCAGGCTTGGCGTGGCCCGCTGCCGCCACGCCGGTGGACCACCAGCAGGCCTATAACGACTGCCTGTCCAAGGCCGGCCAGATCAACAACGGTACCGTGGAGGCCTGCTCGTCGGTGACCTCGGAGCATGCGAAAGCAGAGATGACACGTCTCTATCGCGCCTTCAACAGCAAATTGCTTGCGGAAAACGCGGGCGATGCAGCAAAGCTCGAGCGCGCGCAGAAAGCCTGGCTGGTGTACCGGGACCTGCATTGCGAACTCGCCGGCGCGTATGTGGGCTCGCCGATGTATTCGTTCTGCCCGATGCAGCTGAACATCGACCGGGTCATCGAACTGCGCGAACTGGTCGGGCAATGAAGCGCGCTGCGTTGCCGGCAGCAACATTGAAGCGCTTGCCAGAAGCATGACCAGCTCCTAAGATCTGCGCGTCCTCGCGGATCTACGCGAAGGCCGTAAGCGTTTACGTCAATCAACGCGCCCATCAACTCCGGCATTGCCGGGGCTGTTCACCCATCCCTGGGTGATAGGCGCCATTGCTTGACCGGATCCAGGAGATCACCGTGAACGCTACAAACAGAACCACCATCGCATTTGGCATTCCCAAGCTTCCCTCGCGCTACGGCACCTTGGTCATGCCCTTGCTGCTGTCCATCCTGATGACCTGCGTCGTCTCCCTGATCAGCACCCTGAAGAGCATCGGCATGTCGCCGCTGTTTGGCTCCAAGTGGCTCGCTGCCTGGGGCATTTCATGGCTGGTCGCCTTCCCTATCCTGCTGTTGCTGTTGCCGGTCGTGCGCAAGGCAACCGCAGCCTTGGTGCGATCCACCTGAGTTGCAAGCACCCGGCCCGCTGTGCGGGCCGGGCTTCAACATTGGGCGCATCGCAAGACTGCGCCCTCTTCTTGGTGCTGCCTCACGCATGCATTCATACTGCGGTTTCCCCGATCCGCCACGCCAGCACCCGCCATGACCGATCCTTACAACACCTCGTCCAGCCGCACGCCTCCCGCGTTGCTCAATGACGCGATGATCACTACCGCGCTTGAACTGCCGGGTTATCGTGCCGTGCGCAATCTCGGCCTGGTGCGCGGCATTACCGTGCGCTCGCGTTCCATCGTCGGCAACTTCCTTGGCGGCTTGCAGACCATCTTTGGCGGCAACATCACCATCTACACGGAGCTGTGCGAACAGGCCCGCGATGAAACCTACCGCGACATGGTGACCCATGCCCGGCAACTGGGTGCCAATGCAATCATCGGCGTGCGTTATGACGCCACCGAGCTGATGACCGGGCTCACCGAGGTGCTCTGCTACGGAACCGCCGTGGTGGTCGAGGCGAACTGACGCTGACTGCAATCTCGCAGGCAGGCAATGGGATCCACGTTCTGCCATTTGAAGCGCACGACCTGCCCCATGCGTTGAAACAGCGCGCGGCGTCACCCCTACCATCACGAAGGATCGCATGCGAACGAAGATACTCGCCCATTTGATCGCCTTCGTTGTGATCGTTCCGAGTACCCTGGTGGCTCTGTTCTACAGCGCCTTGGGGCTGTTGTTCGCAGTCGATGCGATCCGCAGCGACGAACACGTTGGCAACGCAGTGCTGATGCTGCTCTGCTTGTTTGCCGGGTGGTTCGGCATCGTCGCGTTGTGGCGCGCTTACTATCTTCTTGCCGGCGGCCAACGGAGCTTCAGCAGGAGATTCCTCTGGATCGGCTTCGGCTGTGGCAGTCTGGTGTCGGCCGCGCTGATTGCACTGGTGAATGGGTCGCTGCTGTTCCGGGCACTGTTCTTTGGCTGGCCAATGCTGGCCGTCATCGCGTTCACCGCGATGCTCCTGCGAACCGACTACCGCGCTACTTCTCCTGAACCTGGCAGCTGATCAACGGCATCCACTGGTACCTCCTTCATGCCCCGCAATGTTCTTTTCATCTGCACCCAGAACCGCCTGCGCAGCCCAACCGGCGAGCAGGTATTCGCCAACTGGCCTGGCATTGAGACGCAGTCGGCCGGGCTGGGTAATGACGCCAATACGCCGGTGTCGCCCGAGCTGCTGCGTTGGGCGGATCTGATCTTCGTGATGGAGAAAGCCCACCGCAACAAATTGTCGAAGAAGTTCCGCGCACATCTGGATGGCAAGCGGGTGATCTGCCTCGACATCCCGGATGACTACGATTACATGGACCCTGTGCTGGTGCAGTTGCTCAAGCACAAGGTCAGCCGATTCTTGCCGGTTGCTTGATTCGCGCTTTGATTGGCTTCGCAGCTTGGCCGGCCTTGGGTACTGCCCGCACGTGCCGGCAATGCGGCTTCGTCGCCCTCTCCCCCAACTCCTCTCCCGTGAAGGGAGAGGGGCTTTGTTGGCTTCGGTCTGATGGACCTGCTTGCCAGCGCACTGGGCGTTCGTAGTGCGTCCTGCTGAGTTAGTCTTCTCAAAGCGCGGCCACTGAACGCCGTCAAAGAGCCGATGACGATGAAGCCTCACACGCCCAACAAGGTGATGCTCGCGGTACTGGCAGCGGTCGCCTGGATGGCGCTGCTGCTGCAGCTCTATCTTTCCATCCAGTTGGCGCACGCCAATGGCCGTGGCGTGATCCACGGCATCTTCGCCTTTCTTGCCTATTTCACCGTATTGACCAACCTGTTCGTCGCGTTTGCGGCGACGTTGCCGCTGGCCGCGGAAATGTCGCGCCTGGGCCGGTTCTTCGCCAGACCCAGCGTACTGGGCTGTGCGATCACCTCGATCGTCATGGTCGGCGCGGGTTATCACCTGCTGCTGCGCAATGCCTGGAATCCACAAGGATTGCAGCTGCTTGCCGACTACCTGCTGCACTACGTGGTACCGCTCTGCGCACTTGCCTACTGGATCGCATCTGCCAGCCGATTCCCGCTTGGCCGCTCCGCGCCATTGAAGTGGTGCATCTATCCGATTGGCTATCTGCTCTACGCCCTGGTCCGCGGCGGACTGATCGGCATGTATCCGTACTACTTCATCGATGCCGCCAGCATCGGCTATGCCCGGGTAATCGCCAATGCGGCGGCCATGCTGGCGGCGTTCGTCCTGGTTGGCTTCGTCGTTCGTTTCATCGCGGTACTGCGCAGTGCATCCCGGTCAACCATTGCGCGCTGAAATCTGCTTCGCCCCTTGGCCTTGGCCGGCCAACCATCAGCCCGCCGCCGCTGCGGACGATTGCACCATCCCCCGCCACTTCGTCCACGCGTTTGACAGCAGCCCATGCAGCAACAAAGGCAGCATCCAGCTGGTCCACAACAGCAGTGCAATCGCGTCCGGGCTGGGCGCGCGGCCGCTCGCAATCCAGGCGGGTAACAGCAGCCGGAACAGCACCGGTGCCAGCGTTACCAGATAGGCCCGCGTCATCCAGCGGCGATGCCTTGCAACCTGGCCGCGACGGATGTTGAGCATCGCCAGCAAGGCCGTGATCAACCAGGCCAGCGCGGTGCCGGCGAACGCCGTGGTGATCGACGCAGGTGCTGGCGAAGTAGCGATCAGACCCACCGCAGCAGCACACGCCAACAGCATGCCTGCGATGTAACAGCGGCCCAGCCAGCGATGCAGGCGCGGCCACGCTCGCGGCCAGCGTGTCAGGAATTGCAGCGGTCCAAGCACGATCCCCAACACACCACCGCCGATGTGCAACCACAGCCAACTGCGACGTGACCAATACATGCCGTAGTGCTCGGGGTCCAGATGCCGGTATTGGCCATGGACGGCGAGCAGGAAATGCAGGCTCAAGGCCGCCAGCGCCAGCCAGAGCAACAGCCAGGCGAGGCGCCGCAGGCCACCGCGGCGCTCGGGAACTGCATGCAGCGCGTCGGACATGCTCACCTCGGCCGGGGCGTCGAGCAGAGCATACAAGGAGTGGCCAGAGCACATCCGATGCCCCCCCGGGTCAGGGTCCGGCAGACGCGTTGTGCCTGGACCGTACCCTCCCAGGCAGCCTTCCACGCCAAGCTGACTGGCTCAATAGTTGCAAAATGCAAATCATTCGCATTTAATTTCGCCCTGACAACGCCGCCCGCCCGAGCGCAGTTCTGCCCCGCACCGGAAGCGGGCACCGCCCCCGCCTGTGGCCATTCCGCTGCTTCCCCCTGTTCAGGCCTGCTCATGCACCCCAATCGCAACTGCCTCCGCCCGGCTGACGCCGCTGGTAACCCGTTCCCGTTCCGCAACGCCCGCACCCGCCTGCAGGTCGCCATCTGCCTGGTCCTGGCCAGCAGCTGCGGCATCGCCATGGCTGCGCCGCAGAGCGCGTCAGGCGCTGCCTCCGGCGCGGAAAATGACACCGCTACCCAACTGGATACCGTGCGCGTGGTCTCGCAGCGCGCCAACCGGGTCAGCAACGGTGCCACCAACCTGGACCTGGACATCAAGGAAACCCCGCAGTCGATCAGCCTGGTCAGCGCTGAGCAGATGCAGCAGTTCGGCGTCGACAACCTCAATGACGCGCTGCGTCTGGCCACCGGCATCCAGGTCGAGGAGTGGGAAACCAACCGCACCAATTATGTGGCGCGCGGTTTCGACATCAAGAACACCCAGATCGACGGCGTCGGCCTGCCCAATGACTGGGGCATCGTCACCGGTGCCATGGATGCATTCGGCTACGAAAAGCTTGAGGTGATCCGCGGCGCCAATGGCCTGCTCACCGGCGTGGGCAATGCCTCAGGCACCATCAACTACGTGCGCAAGCGCCCCACCAACGAGGCCAAGGGCCAGCTGGGCGTCAGCGTCGGCTCGTGGGGCAAGCGCCGCGTCGAGATCGACTATTCCACGCCCTTCACCGAGGATGGCCGTTGGGCCGGTCGGGTGGCGGCTGCGCATGAAGACGGCGACTCCTATCTGCGCGGCTTCAACACCGACCGCAACTTCTTCTACGGCGTGGTCGATGGCCAGATCGGCGACAACGGCACGCTGACCTTGGGCTACTCGTGGCAGAAGGCCAACAGCGACCAGAACATGTGGGGTGCGCTGACCTTCGTCAACGCCGATGGCAGCCAGGCATCCTGGCGCCGCAGCGCCTCCACCACGCAGGATTGGACTTACTGGGATACCAAGACAGAAACCGCCTTTGCCGAATACACCCACCAGCTGGGCGCGGACTGGCAGGTCAAGGCCTCGTACAACTACCGCAAGATCGGCAGTGACGACCAGCTGTTCTTCGCCTACACCACCACCGGACTGGATCCGCTGACCGGCGAAGGCCTGGTGGGCTGGTCGTACAAGGGCATCGACGAGGGCAGCTCGCACCTGGGCGACATCACCTTGAACGGCCACTTCCAGCTGTTCGGCCGCGAGCAGGAAGCCATGTTCGGTTTCAGTGTCGCCAAGAGCGAGGAGACCACCTGGGACCACCCGGTCGACAGCAGCGATCCTTCATTTGGCGCCCTGCCCGCCTTCCCCTACGCAGGCAACGCCATTGCCGAGCCGCAGTGGGGCCCGCGCACCAAGGCCAACTGGACCAACCAGCGCCTGAAGCGCGGTTATGGCGCAACCCGCCTGAGCTTCACTGACCGCTTCAAGTCGGTGATCGGCTTCAACTGGGCCGAATACCACCGCGATGGCTACAACGGCGTGTCCTTCAACCAGACCGAAGACAACATCAGCCCCTATGCCGGCCTGACCTGGGACTTCAACGACAAGGTGCTCGGTTATGTCAGCTACTCCGACATCTACCAGCCGCAGGACCAGTACGACATCAACCATGTCTACCTGGACCCGACCAAGGGCGTGAACTACGAAGTAGGCGTCAAGGCCGAATGGCTGGACCGCCGCCTGCTGACCACGCTGGCGCTGTTCAAGGCCAAGCAGGAAAACCTGTCCACGTATGGCGGCTATGACTTCGCCACCGCCAATTACTGGTACTACGGCGTTGATGTGGAGTCCAAGGGCATCGAGTTCGAAGCCACCGGCAAGCTCAGCGACAACACCAACCTGGTATTCGGCTACACCCAGCTGAAGATGAGCAACCAGGACGGCGGCAGCACCTACACCTGGGTGCCGCGCCGCACCGCCAACCTGATGCTGACCTCGCGCCTGCCCAACTACGAGGCGCTGTCATTCGGCCTGGGCGGCCGCTGGCAGAGCGATACCTCCACCAAGGAGAGCTACACCAACATGGTGGTGCGCCAGGGCAGCTATGCAGTGCTGAATGCGTTCGTCGCATGGGACGTGCTGCCCAATGCCACGATACGCGCCAACATCAACAATATTACCGACCAGAAGTACATCAATAGCCTGTACCAGATTGGTTACTACGGTGCACCGCGGAACTACCAGCTGAGTTTTGACTGGCGGTTCTGAGTGCTGCCGATAGGATCGCAGTAGCAGCTTTTGGTTTTTGCTCCATCCCCTCTCCCGTTGCGGGAGAGGGGCGTCAAACGAAGCTTCACCCGAACTGATACCCGAGACGCCACCACCGCCATGTCCCAATCAACCACCATCACTGCTCCTTCCCGTACACGCCGTCAGGTCGTGCTGCGGGTGTTGGCCGCAATGCTAGGCGGCTACGTGTTCGCCTGGGGCACGGTGGCCTTGGCTACCAGTCTGCTGTTCGCCGCCAAACTCGACTTCCACGATGCCGAATTCCTGGGCACCTTCATTGGCCTGGTCACCTACGTGGTGGTCTTCCTGTGGAGCATCGCGACCAAGCGCCTGCTGCGCATCTGGATCGTGCTGCTCGGCGGCGGCCTGCTGATGGCAGGGATTGCCTCGCTCGTCCAATCCCTGCTGGTGTGAGCGGAGAAGCCCATGTTCAACAGTTTCCGGCAAGCAATGGCGTGGCTGCATACCTGGTTCGGCCTGGTGCTGGGTTTCGTATTGATGGCGGCGTTCTTCTTTGGCGCGCTGTCCGTCTTCGACCGTGAAATCGATCGCTGGGCGATTCCCGCCACGCGCATCGAAGCGCAGCCGATGCCGTCTTTCGAGAAGATCCTGCGGCCAGCGTTCGAGCGCATGCAGCCGACCAAGGAGGCCATCGATGCGATGCGCCCGCTGGTCAACGGCCCCATGCCCACGCACTTCGACAAGGTCGCCAGCTGGAGCGCGTACACCACCCACCGCGATCCGGTGCTGGCCCTGTATGCCGGCTACCAGGTGCCCAATGCCAAGGACCCGGAAGAGCTGATCTGGGCCTACGCCACCATCGATCCACGCGACGGCAGCGTGCTGCCGGACGACCATCTGAAGATTGGCAGTGGCTTCTTTTTCCCGCTGCACTACGGCCTGACCCTGGACTGGAAGAACCTGGGCATCTGGATCGTCGGCTTCTCCGCACTGGTGATGCTGGCCGCGCTGATCAGCGGCGTGGTGATGCACCGGAAGATCTTCCGCGAATTCTTCACCTTTCGCCCCGACAAGGCCCGCCTGCGCAGTGTGCTGGACCTGCACAACCTCACCGGCGTGGTTGCCTTGCCGTTCCATTTCTTTTTCGCGCTGACCGGCCTGCTGATCTTCGCCGGCACCTATTATTTTCCGGTTGGCCACACCCAACTGCACGATCTGCATGACCTGCACGAGCGGGTAGAAGCGCAGGAAACCGGCCTGCCGCACCAACGTGCGGGCGTCAGTGCCGGACTGGCATCGGTGGATGCGATGGTCGCGCAGGCGCAGCGGCGCTGGGAGGCCAATGACAAGGCCGGCGACGTCGGCTTCCTGGTGCTGCAGCATGTTGGCGATGCCAATGGTTATGTCAGCGTGTACCGAGCCGGCACTGACCGCATCGCGCTGGTGGGCGACGGCATCCACTTCAAGTCCTCCGACGGCAAGCTGATCCGCGAAGATCCAGCCGCCACGCCGGTGGCACGCATGGCCGAGTTCCTCACCGGCCTGCATTTGCAGCACTTCCGCCATTGGCTGCTGCGCTGGCTGTACGTGCTCGGCGGGCTTGCCGGTGCCGTGTGCATTGCCACCGGCTTTATCTTCTTCGTCGAGAAACGCAAACGTCAGCACGCCCTGCAGGGCAGCCAGGGCGCGCGCATCGTGGATGCGCTGGCAGTGACCACGGTGACCGGCATGGTCCTGGCCACGCTCGGCATCCTGATCGCCAACCGCCTGCTGCCCGAAGCCCTGCCCGGCCGTGGCGACTGGGAGCGCTATGCATTCTGGGCAGTGTGGGCGCTGGCGCTGGTACATGCCGGCATGCGCGGCGCGCCGGTGGCACGCGGCCTGACCAACCCGGCATGGCGCGAGCAGACCTGGGCCATCGCGGTGATGGCCGTCGCAGCCGTGGTATTGAACTGGATCACCACTGGTGATCACCTGTTGAGCACGCTGTCGCGCGGCTATTGGCCGGTGGCAGGCATCGACCTGTTCCTGCTTGGCAGCGCGGTGATTGCCGTACTGACCGCACGCAAGCTCGGCCAGCGCGCACATGCCAAACACGCCGCACATCGCGAGAACGCACATGCCTGAGCCCTTGTCCGCCAACCTGATGCTCGCTGCTGCTTTGTTGACCAGCCTTACCGGCATGGCCTGGCTGGCGCTGTCGATGCAGGTACATGCCGCACAGGTATGGCAACGCCAGCCCTCGCCCGCCGTCCTGCGCCTGCTGCGCATCCTCGGCAGTTGCAGCATCGTCGCGGCGCTGGTGCTCTGCCTGGCCGTGGATCACGCCACGATGGCGGTGCTGGTATGGGTAATGGCCTTGAGCGGTGCTGCCCTGCTGGTGGCGTTCACGCTGTCCTCGCAGCCGCAGCGGCTGCGTGTTCTGGCGCCGTGGATCAGGTAAGCGTGTAAGCCGGTCGCGGCAAGCAGCGATTGCATGCGCTGACACTGGTCACTGTTGCTGCTGTTCACCCATCAGTACGCGGTACTCGGCGGCTTCCGCATGCAGCCACTGCCGGAAGGCCTGGAAGCCAGCATGGTCCTTCGATCGTTCCGGATAGACCAGCCAGTGCGACCAGGCCGTCTTCAAACGGTGAGCGGACAGCAACTGCAACTGGCCCGACTGCAGCAGCAGTTGCGCGCGCGTCACCCGCCCGAGCGCAACGCCAACGCCTTCCAAAGCCGCACGGTGGTGTGATTCGGAGTCATCGAAGATCGCAACGTAACGCTTGGGCGCATTCGCGCCGGTCAAGGCGAACCAGCGGTCCCATTCGCCATCCGGGTCACCCAGCAACGGCCATTCCGCCAGCGGCTTCGCGCCAATGCCGCCCATGCGTTCCACCAGTGCCGGGCTGGCCATCGGCACCAGCCACTCATCGATCAAGGGCTCGGCGATCACGCCGGGCCAGCGACCATCGCCGATGCGCATCGCCCCATCGAACTGTAGTTGCCGTTCGAAATCGATCAACAGCTGATTGGATTGCAGGTTGATCTCGATCTGTGGATGCGCCGCCACGAAACGGCCCAGCCGCGGCACCAACCAAGCCGATGCCATCGTCGGCACCGCGCTGATCGACAACACGCAATCGCGGCGCGCCTGGAACGGGCGGAAGACCTCATTGATCGCATCCAGATGCGGGCCGACCTGATCGAGCAGGCGTCGCCCTTCCTGCGTCGGTGCCACACCGCGCGCCTGCCGCAGCAACAGCGGATAGCCGAGCCGCTGCTCCAACTGGCGCATCTGGTGGCTCAAGGCGCTGACGGTGACATTCATCGCCTCGGCAGCGCGCGACATGTTGCCCATGCGTGCGGCAAGCACGAAGCCCTGCAGGAACTGGAGTGGCGGCCTGGACATAAGACTTGAGTTTTACTCAATACTTGATTGAAGGATGCTCGCTTTTCCTGACTATAGCCCGGAACTAACCTCAAATCCTCTCAACAAGGAGTAGGGAAATGAGCGTGTATACCGACCTGCTGTTCATGCAAGGACATATCGTCAGTGTCGAGCTGGCGAGGCAGCTGGCGGGGGAAGACAACTCCAACAGCCCGGCTCGAAAGATGACTGATACCAGCAAGCTGCGCTCGGGCGAACAAGGCCAAGCCGCATCCAATGAAACGGAACGCGCCACGCGCCACCTGGCTGATACCGGTTCGAACCGGTGAAGGCCGCCCGCACCGGTTCGCAGCCAGCAAGGCACATGAGGCGCGGCCCATCAGCCTGCCCGCTACTTGCTATGGTTCAACAAATGAAAACCCGCAACTGGCGCGGCCGTGCGGCCGCCTTGCTCACCACCTTCGTGATTCTGTGCATTGTCTCCAACCCGGAACTGGCCACCTTGGTGCCTGTGCTGGATGCGCTGGGGCTGGAAGTGCTGCTCGCTCTTTTCTCCGCCCAGATGATGGTGATCTTCTCGGACGTACTGCTGCCGTATGCGCGGCATTTTCATCAGCGCTGGGGTAGGCGCGCGTTGAAGCCGGTTGGTGATGCGCTGCTGTGTGCAGCCGGCGGCTATCTGCGGCAATTGGTTGGGCATGTGCGGCTTGCCGGGATGCCTGCGCGGATTGGTTGAGCCCTCGTTTGTGGGAGCGGCGTCAGCCGCGAAGCTGACGATATTGAAGCCATCCGCATTTTTGCCAACTGATGATGTATCGGCTTCGCCGGGGGGCCCCCCCCCAAAAAAAAAAAACGCAACACAAAGCCCCCGCCCCCAGTTTTTTTTTGGGGGCGGGGGGGGGCGCCCGAGGGGGGGGGTGTGAGGGGT
>NZ_JBRREF010000017.1:0-73814 GCF_056760135.1 Stenotrophomonas sp. STEN023
TGTCCGCGCGCCCGCGCCCCCCCCCCGCCCCCACACCCGGGGGTTGTCTCCCGCCCCCCCCCCGGTGTGCGCCCCCCCCTCTACCGGTGGTGCCGGTGGGTTCGCCGCACTGGCTGGCGCTATCGGGCTTTCTTGGCGGCAAAACGGGCGCGCATGCCGGGGACGCTGACCAGGGCCACGATCAGCAGCGCCAGGACGATCTCGATCCACGCATACAGGGCTGTATCGCGGTGGCTCCAGGCGCTCATCACGCCGTGGCTGAACCAGAACAGCGCCAACACCCCCGCCCAGAACCGCGCCACCGCGCGCTGTGCCAGTACGCCCAGCAGCAACAGTACCGGTGGCGCCACGAATACCAGGGCCACCGCCAGCAGGTGGCGGTCGGCGCGGAACCACCACGCATACAGCCCGGCCAGCAGCGCCAGCGCCACGGCCAGGATCAGATCGCGGCTGCGGCCGCTCATTGCGCCAGACGCCGGGCGATATCGGCCACCCGCCGGCCCAGTGCCCGCGCCAGCACGGCCTCATCGTCCGTGGGCTGGGGATCATCCTGGCTGCCGGCCACATGGCTGGCGCCATACGGCGTGCCACCGCTGGTGGTGTGGCTCAGCGCCGGCTCGGTGAAGGGGATGCCGACGATCAGGCAGCCGTGGTGCAGCAGCGGCAGGTGCATCGACAACAGGGTCGATTCCTGGCCGCCGTGCATCGAGGCGGTGGAGGTGAAAACCGCTGCAGGTTTGCCAGCCAGGGTGCCATTCACCCATTCCGCGCCCAGACCATCAATGAAGTGTTTGACCGGCGCGGCCATATTGCCGAAGCGGGTAGGGCTACCCAGCACGATGCCGTCGCATTCGGCCAGATCGGCGATGTCCACGTAGGGGGCACCGTCCTCGGGTACAGGCGGGGCGCTGGTCTGGGTGACGGCGGCAACCGGCGGCACCGTGCGCAGGCGGGCGCTCATGCCCGGCACCTCGCCGATACCGCGGGCGATCTGCCGCGCCAGCCGGGCCACCGAGCCGCCACGGCTGTAGTAAAGCACCAGAATTTCCGCCATCGCAGCATTCACTCACTCTTACAGGAGCCGGCAGTATCAACGATGCGGCCCGCGCTTTGCATCGGGTACCCTTGCCGAATGGAACCTTTGGATTCACTCAACCTATGGATGGAGCGCCTGCGTGACCGGGCGCGCAACGTCAGCTTCGGGCGCTTCCTGTGGAAGCGCTTCCTCGATGATCGCCTGTTCCAGGCTGCTGGCTCGCTGGCCTACACCACGGTGTTTGCGCTGGTGCCGCTGGCCATCGTGGTGTTCGGGGTGCTGTCGGCCTTCCCCATGTTCGACCGTTGGAGCGAGGCGCTCAGCGACTACGTGTTCTCCAACTTCGTACCTTCGGCGGCGCGTGCAGCCGAGGGTTACCTGAAGCAGTTCTCGGCCAGCGCCGGGCAGCTGACCGCCGCCGGTTTCCTGGCCCTGGTGGTGTCGTTGCTGATCACCCTCAACAGCGTCGAGCAGACCTTCAACCGGATCTGGCGGGTAGCGTCGGCGCGGCCGCAGCTGACCCGCTTCCTGGTCTATTGGACGGTGCTGACCCTGGGCGCCTTGTTGGCCGCTGCTTCGCTGGCGATATCGGCCAAAGTGTTGTCGCTGCCCTTGTTCGGCACCACCGAGGGCCGTTGGCTGGCCGATCTTGGCCTGCGGCTGACGCCGGTGCTGATCGAATTCGTCTGTGTGGTGCTGATCTACCGGGTGGTGCCGCACCACACGGTGAAGTGGCGGCACGCCATTCCCGGCGCGCTGCTGGCGGTGTTGATGCTGGAGCTGGTGAAGTGGGGCATGGGGCTGTACCTGGGGAGTTTCCAGTCCTACCAGAAGCTGTATGGCACGGTGGCCTTCGTGCCGATCCTGTTGCTGTGGATCTACCTGAGCTGGGTATCCGTGCTGCTGGGCGCATCGCTGGCTTCGTCGATCGCGGCATTCCGCTATCAGCCGGTGGCATTGCGGCTACCGCAGGGCTGCGAGCTTTACGGCCTGCTGCGTTTGTTGGGCCGCTTCCGTGAGGCGCGGCAGCAAGGGCAGGGGCTGGATGAAGACCAGCTGTTGTTGCTGGAACCCATGCTCACCGATTCACTGTTGCAGCAGTTGCTGGAGCAGATGGAAGCGATTGGCGTGCTGCGCCGTGATGAGCGTGGTGAATGGTTGCTGGCGCGCGACCTGGACAGCATCAGCCTGCATGATTTGTACGAGAGCTCGCAGCTGCGTATCCCGGTCGCCGAGGAATACCTGCCGATGCGTGAGGACAGCCTCGGGCAAGCGGCCTGCGATGCCCTGGATCAACTACGTCTGCCGTTGCGCGAACTGCTCAAGCGCCGTGTGGATGACATCTATGTAGAGCGCGGAGAGAGTCGATGATCAAGAAGTTTGTTCCGGTCGCGCTGCTGGCGCTGACCTTGGTGGCGTGCAAGCCTGAGCAGGCCCCGGTCGCCGCACCGGCGCCAGCGCCCGAGGCACCACCGGCCGCGGCAGAAGCGACGCAGCCCGGTGTGGTGCAGCAGACCGTGGAAGTACCGCAGCTGCAGGTGCCGACCGTCGACGGCAAAACCTATGATCTGGCCAGTCACCGTGGGCAGTGGGTAGTGGTGAATTTCTGGGCCACCTGGTGCGCGCCCTGCCTGCAGGAAATGCCGGAGTTGTCGGCGCTGCACGCGATGCGTGGCAATGTGGAAGTGGTGGGTCTGGCCTATGAGGACATCGAGCTGGATGAGATGCAGGCGTTCTTGAAGGAGCACCCGGTGGCGTATCCGATCGCCATCATCGACACCTTCAGTCCGCCCAAGGATTTCGCCACACCGCGTGGCTTGCCGATGACTTACCTGATCGCGCCCGATGGCAAGGTTGCCAGGCAGTTCCTGGGGCCGGTGAATGCGCAGGAGATCGAGCAGGCGATTGTGGCGGCGGGTGGTAAGGCGGTTTGAGGATGGTTGGTTGAGGTGATGGTGGTTGTTTGGGGAGGCGTTTCGAGGCGGGAGCAGATAGCTCTAAAGCCAAGAGCATCCCTCCCCAACCCTCCCCTTCGCTGCGCGAAAGGGAGGGGGCTGTTCTCGGCATCTATTGGATGGCCGGGGCGCCGCTGCTACTCCCTCCCTTTCGCGTAGCGAAGGGGAGGGTTGGGGAGGGGTAGCTTTTCCGCTCTCCACGCATTGTCAGCTTCGCGGCTTACGCCGCTATTGCAACTCCTGCAAGAAGGCTGGGAATGCCCTTGCCGAGCATGGCTCGGCACTACAAGGAGGCTGGGAATGCCCCTGCCGAGCATGGCTCGGCACTACAAGCCCCTCTCCCGTTCACGGGAGAGGGGTTGGGGTGAGGGCAGCCTTTGGGGCATTGCCGGAAAGCTTCTGCCGAGCATGGCTCGGCACTACAAGGAGCTGGATGCACGCTATGGTTTGGCTGCTTCTTCATCCACTGCGAACGGCGTGATCGGCTTCACCACGCCGTACTTTTCCTTCTTGGGTTTGCCAGGTAACGGTGGCAGCTCCACTACGGGTTCGTCGATGTGGGTATCCGGCAGGCGGTCCAGCAGGTCGCGTATCAGGGTCAGGCGGCCGCGTTTCTGGTCGTTGAAGTCCACCAACGTCCACGATGCGTGCGCAGTATGCGTGGCTTCCAGCATGGCTTCGCGGGCCTGGGTGTAGGCGTTGTATTCCTGCCGCGATTTCAGATCGATCGGTGACAGCTTCCAGCCCTTGAGCGGATCGTCGCGGCGCTCGGCGAAGCGCTTTTCCTGCTGTTCCTGGTCCACGCACAGCCAGTACTTGAACAGCAGGATGCCATCGTCGACCAGCAGCTTCTCGAACGCCGGCGTCTGCTTGAGGAAGGCCTTGTACTGCGCATCGGTGCAGTAGCCCATCACTTTTTCCACGCCAGCGCGGTTGTACCAGCTGCGGTCCATCAGCACGATCTCGCCGGCGGCGGGCAGGTGTGCGATATGACGCTGGAAATACCACTGGCGGTCTTCGCGTTCGCTGGGCTTGGGCAGGGCGACCACCCGGCACTGGCGCGGATTGACGTGCTTGGCGATGTCCTGGATCACGCCGCCCTTGCCGGCAGTGTCGCGGCCCTCGAACAGCACCAGCACGCGTTGCCCGCAGTGTTGGGCCCAGCGCGCCATGTTGGCCAGTTCCAGCTGCATCGGTTCCAGCAACGCCTCGTACTGTTTGCGCTTGAGCTTGCCCATGGTCACTCCTTGTGGAATGCCGAGCCTAACCCAATCGCATGTCAGCCAATGTGCGCGCTGCGCCAACCTTGCCTGCTGGCCAATTGTTGCAGTAGCTGGGTCAGGTCGCTGGCAAAGCCGGCCATGTCGAACAGGCTGCTGCGTTCGCGGGCCTGGGCCAGTCGCAGCCGTACAACCTGCAGGGCGTTGGCATCATTGCCCAGCGCAATTGCGGTGGCGACAAAGGTCTGGTCATCGGCGACGTTCATGTCGTCCAGGCCCAGGTGATGGTTGAGGCTGCCTGCTACCCGCGCGGCAAAGGTGGTGCCTGGCGCGGTCAGTACCGGGCAGCCGGCCCATAGTGCGTCGGAGGCAGTGGTGTGGGCGTTGTACGGATGTGTATCCAGGAATAGATCGGCATGCTGGTAACGCGCGAGGTACTGCGGATGCGGCAGCTTGCGCATGAATACCAGTCGCGCCGGGTCCAGGCCGCGCAGGCGGGCAACGTCCTGCAGTCGCTGATCCGCCTTGCCCGGCCCGGACAACAACCACAGCACGCTGCCGGGCACGCCAAGCAGCACCTGCAACAGGCGCTCGACGCTGCGTGGGTTGAGCTTGTAGCTGTTGTTGAAGCAGCAGAACACCACGCCGGTTTCCGGCAGGCCGCAGTCGCTGCGCGAGGGCGGGGCCTGGATCTGGCGGGTATTGTCCGAGGGCTGGAAAGCGCGCGGCAGGCACAGCACCTTCTCGCTGAAGCCTGACTCCGCATCCCGCGGCAGCACGAAGGCATCGACCACGATGTAATCGATCCACGGCGCGCCGGACGTTCCGGGGTAGGCAAGCCAGTTCAGCTGCAGCGGGGCAGGGCGCATGGCCAGCACTTCAGGCGTGCCACCGCCGCCCCAGCCACGCAGATCGAACAACAGGTCGATGCCGGCGCTGCGGATGCGTTGTGCGATTGCGACGTGCGGCTGGCCGCTGACCTCATGCAACTGATCTGCAGCGGCACGCAGGCGCTGGCGAATGCCGCTGCCGTCGTCGCGGTTGAGTGCGAACAGGTGTACCTGCAGTTGCGGATGTGCGCGCAACTGCTCGAACAGCGCTACGGTCAGCAGGCCGGTCGGATGCGCGCCGAAGCCATTGGAAAGGAAGCCCACGCGTAGCGCGCCCTGTGTGCGTACCTGTGCTGCTGGCAGACGAGGAATGGCGGCGGCCAGCACACTGGCACGTTGCCGTGCGCAAGCAAGCTGTTCGGCGGCGCTGGCGTCTTCGCTGAGAAAGGCGAAGGGCTCGACGGCAGGATTGCCCTGCGCGACGGCGCGGCGCACCTGCTGTGAAAGCGCATCCAGGTCGCGCCAGTCGCAGAGCCGCCGCTGCCAGTTCAGGCGCTGTGCGGCCATATAGGCCTCGTCCGGTGCCAGGGCATGCGCGCGTCGATAGGCATCGGCGGCAGCTTCGGGTTGGTTGGCGTCCTCCAGTACATGACCCAGCCACAAGGCCATGCCGGGATGTTGCGGAGCAAGTTGGCAGGCGTGCTGCAGCAGTGCCGCGGCTTCGTCATGCTTGCCTTGCATCCAGCGGGCACGGCCGAGGCGGGCGAGGGCCTCGGGGTGTTGTGGACGCAGCTGCAGTGCTCTTGCGGCGGCGGCCTCACCTGCGGCCATGTCGCCTGCGCCAAGTTCGGCGTCGGCCAGCATCACCCAGGCAATGAAGTCACCGGGTTGGCGGGTGACGGCATGGCGGAGCTGGTCGCGTTCGTTGGTCATTGGTTGGCTTTGCTTTGTTGCTTTGCTCCCTCCCTTGCGCGACAGCGTAGGGGAGGGCTGGGGAGGAGTTGCTGTTGATTTTGCTCTGGGCTGGTGACCAAGGCCAATTCCAGAGGCAGCAGCCAAAGCCAAAGCTACCCCTCCCCAGCCCTCCCCTATGCTGCGCATAAGGGCGGGAGCGTATTAGGTCCCTTCAGCCAGGCGCGCCAGCTCATCCACCTGGTGCTCGTGCTGCAGGCGGGCGATCAGGTCGTCCAGGCCGCCTTCGATGATGTTGGGCAGGTCGTACAGGGTCAGGCCTTCGACGCGGTGGTCGGTGATGCGCCCCTGCGGGAAGCTGTAGGTGCGGATGCGCTGGCTGCGGTCGCCACTGCCTACCTGCAGGCGACGCGACTCGGCCTGCGCTGCGGCCTGCTTGCTGCGCTCGGCATCGAGCAACTGCGCCTTCAGGCGTTTCATCGCCTTGTCGCGGTTGGCGTGCTGGCTGCGCTCGGTCTGGCATTCCACCACCACGCCGGTGGGGACGTGGGTGATGCGGATCGCCGACTCGGTCTTGTTGACGTGCTGGCCGCCGGCACCGGAGGAACGGTAGGTGTCCACGCGCAGGTCAGCCGGGTTGATCACCACGTCTTCGACGTCGTCGGCTTCGGGGATGATCGCCACCGTCGCTGCCGAGGTGTGGATACGGCCCTGCGATTCGGTGGCTGGCACGCGCTGCACGCGGTGGGTGCCGGATTCGAACTTCAGCTTGGAATAGGCACCACGGCCAACCACGCGTGCCACGATTTCCTTGTAGCCGCCGTGCTCGCCGGGATTGTCGGATTCGATCTCGACTTTCCAGCCCTGGCGCTCTGCATAGCGGGCGTACATGCGGAACAGGTCGCCGGCGAAAATCGCCGCTTCGTCGCCGCCGGTGCCGGCGCGCACTTCCAGGAACAGATTGCCTTCGTCGCGCGGGTCACGTGGCACCAGCAGCAGCGCCAGTTCCTCGTCCAATGCCTGCAGGCGGGCCTGTGCGGCGCTGATTTCTTCCTCGGCCAGCTCACGCAGTTCGGGGTCGTTGCGCATGGCTTCGGCCGAGGCCAGATCATCGAGCGCGCGGGCTTCGTTGGCCAGCGCGGTGGCGATAGGTTCCAGTTGCGAGAACTCACGGGAAAAATTGCGGAAGCGCTCGTTGTCGGCGACCACATCGGGGTCGGAAAGCAGGCGTTCCAGTTCTTCTCGGCGCTCGGCCAGTGCCAGCAGCTTACGGCGCAGGGTCGGCGTCATCATTCCTCGCAACAGGGTGGTGATACCCGGGCGTCGCCGGGAACAGGCGCTCGGCGGCGCGGGTGAGGTCGGTATCGCCATCCTGCGCGGCTTGGCGCAGGGCGGCGGTGGGCGGATGCAGCAGGCGGTTGGTCAGGCCGTGCGCCAGCTGCTCCAGTACTTCGTCGGGCAGTTTGCCATGCGCCAGCTGCTGCCGGGCCTTGGCCAGCAATTCAGCGCGGGTTGCCTCGCCAAACGCGCGCAGCTGCCGGATCGGTGCCTGCAGGCGGGTGGCGCGCAGGTTGTCCAGATAACGGGTGACCTGCAGGTCGATGATGGATTCGGCCTCGGCGGCGGCTTCGCGGCGGCCACGGCGGTTTTCTTCCACCGCCCGCTCCAGGTCATCCACCGTGTACAGGTAGGCATCGGCCAGCTTGCCAACCTCGGCTTCGATGTCGCGCGGTACGGCCAGGTCGAACAGCAGCATCGGCTTGTGCCGGCGCAGGCGCAGCGCGCTGGCGACCTGGCGGTGCAGGATCACCGGTTCGCGCGCGGCGGTGGCCGAGAACACCACGTCGGCTTCGCCCAGGTGGCGTTCCAGTTCGGTCAGTGGCAGCGCCACGCCGCCATGACGGCTGGCCAGGTCCTGCGCATTGGCGACGGTACGGTTGGCGATCAGCAGTCGCTTCACCTTGGCGTCGCTCAGGTGCTTGGCGACCAGTTCCATGGTTTCGCCGGCGCCGACCAGCAGCACAGTGGATTCATCCATGCGCGCAAACGAGTCCTGCGCCAGCCGCACCGCGGTGGAAGCCACCGAGATTGGATTGGCGCCGACGCGGGTGTCGGTGCGGGCACGCTTGGCCACGGAGAAGGTCTGCTGGAACAACCGGTCCAATTGTTGCCCGATTGCGCCGCTGTCGTGGGCCAGCGCCCAGGCATCCTTGACCTGGCCAAGGATCTGCGGCTCGCCCAGCACCATTGAATCCAGGCCGGTGGCGACCCGGAACAGGTGGCGCACGGCTTCACCGTCGCTGTGCTGGTAGAGATAGCCCTGCAGGCTGCCGGCATGGTGTTCCAGCCAGTGGCTCAAGGCCCTGCTGTCCTCGGCAACGGCGTACAGCTCGGTGCGGTTGCAGGTGGACAGCAGCACCGCCTCGGCCAACTGCGGGGTCTGCCGCAATGAATCCATCGCGCGCGGCAAGGCGTCTCCGCCAAAGGCAGCCCGTTCGCGCAGTTCTACCGGCGCAGTCTGGTGATTCAGTCCGAGCACCCACAGGGTCATCTGTTCAGTTGCTTGCGATAAGCTGCTGGCTGTTGAAGGCCGCCATTTTACGGCCCGGTTGCGTCAGATGCCCGTATTCAATCGCATATGCACCGTTCTGTTGCTTTCCCTGCCGGTTTTTCCGGCGCTGGCGGCCCCGGTTGCGCAGGTTCAGGCGCCGTTGGCGGCTGAAGGCCTGCCGCTGACCCCGGTGCTGGCCGGCGAGTTCTCGCTGCAGGCTGGCAAGCTGCCCGATGCCGCCCGCTGGTACCTGCAGGCCGCCCAGGAGGCCAAGGGCGACGTAGGCCTGGCCGAGCGCGCCACCCGCATCGCCATGCTGGCCGATGACACCGACCGCGCCGAGCAGGCGCTGGCCCTGTGGGCACAACGCGACCCTGGTTCAGTAGCGGTGCGCGGCACCCGCGGTGCGCTGGCCATGCGCAATGGCGACACCAAGCTGGCCCGCAAAGAGCTGTTGGCGGTGCTGCGTTCACCTGAACCGCGCGCCTGGCGCTATGCGCTGCTGGCTTTGGCCACCGGTGGTCGTGACCCGGCGGTGCCGGCGCAGGTGCTGGGCATGCTGGTGGATGCCAATGCGATTCCCAATGATCTGGAGGCCTGGCAGGAATTCGGTCGGCTGGCCCTGCGCATGGAGCGGCCGGAGCTGTCACGGCGGATGGTGGGCGAGGTGGTCCGACGCTTCCCGGATGAGCCGCGGGTGGCGCTGTTGCATGCCTCCCAGCTCAACCAGGCCGGCAAGAAGGATGAAGCGTTGGCCCTGCTCAAGGGCATCGAGCCCAAGGCGGAGAAGGACGATGAGCTGCGCGGCGCGCTGGCCATCGCCTATGACACCCTGGGCGAAACCGCTGCCGCCGAGCATGTGCTGTCGGTCGGTGAGCAAAACCTGCAGAGCTGGGGCATGCGCGCCTCGTTGCTGGCCAAGCAGAAGGACGATGCCGGGTTGCTGGCGCTGTACCAGGACATCGCGGCCAAGGCCAGCAAGCCTGATCCGGACCAGCGCCTGTTACTGGGCAAGATCGCCGAATACCTGAAGCGCTACCAGGAGGCCGTGGACTGGTACCACGGCGTGCCCGGTGGTGAGCATCGCGGTGAAGCGCAGCTGCGTGCGGTCAACGCGTTGTACTTGATGGGCGACAAGGCGCGGGCTTCCAAGGACGTGCAGTCGGTGCAGGCCGATGCCTCGCTGGACGACGACGTGCGCCGCGACGCCTATCTGCTCGAATCCGAGCTGCAGCTGCGCGACGGTCAGACCCAGGCCGAATTGGATGTATTGGCTCGCGGCCTGGCTGCATTCCCAGACGACAGTGCCTTGCTCTACGCCCGCGCGCTGGCCTGGGAACGTAGCGACAACGTGCCGCGCGCGGAGGCCGATCTGCGCAAGGTGCTGGTTGCCGAGCCTGAGAACGTGGCTGCGTTGAATGCGCTGGGCTACACCCTGGCCGACCGCACCCAGCGCTATCAGGAAGCATTGGAGTTGATTGACCGCGCGCGCGTCGCCGAACCGGACAATGCGGCCATCGTCGACAGTTACGGCTGGGTGCTGTATCGGCTGGGCCGTAATGACGAGGCGCTGGTGCATCTGCGCCGTGCCTGGACCTTGAACAAAGATCCGGAAATCGCCGCGCATGTTGGCGAAGTGCTGTGGGTGCTGGGGCAGAAAGACGAGGCCAGGCGCTTCTTCGATGAGGCCCGCAAGCTGGATCCGGATAACCGCGCGCTGCAGCGTGCGATCGAAAAGTTGGGTGCATGAACGCAATGATGTGGCGGGCGCCGTTGGCGCTGCTGATGGTAGGTACGCTCGCGGCCTGTGGTTCGGTGCCCAAGCGTCAGGCGACACCGGTCGCGGCTGAGGTTTCGCAGGTGTCGGCGCAGGCGCAGGCGGCGGAGCAGCAACGGCAGGCCGCCTTGCAGGCGCAGCCGAACTGGTCATTCCAGGGCCGGGTGGCGATCAGCAAGGGGCGTAACGGCGGCAACGGCCGGATCGACTGGTTGCAGCAGGGGCCGGCCTATCAGGTCAGCCTGGCCGCGCCGGTCACCCGCCAGAGCTGGCAGCTCAGTGGTGGTGCGCCAGGGCAGGTGGTGCGCCTGGAAGGGCTGGAAGGCGGCCCGCGCACGGCCGATGACGCCGGTCAGCTGCTGTTGCAGGCCACTGGTTGGGAGATTCCGGTCGCCCAACTGGCCGAGTGGGTGCGTGGCTTGCCAAGTGCAGGCGCACGCCCGGAATACCTCGGTTTCGACGCCGAAGGCCGACCGCGGGTGCTGCGCCAGCAGGGCTGGCAGGTGGATTATCTGGATTGGTACCCGGCCGAGGCGGGGCGCCCGTCGTTGCCGCGCCGGATCGAGGCAGTCAATGGCGACGCCAAGGTTCGTCTGATTGTGGATGAATGGGGTACGGACGCAGCATGAGTACCGTTGACGATGCTGCGGGCTGGTCGTATTGGCCGGCCCCGGCCAAGCTGAATCTGTTCCTGCATATCACCGGCCGTCGCGCTGACGGTTACCACGCGCTGCAGACGGTGTTCCGCCTGCTGGATTGGGGCGACCGCATTGGCCTGCGCCTGCGTGAAGACGGCCAGGTGCGCCGCGATGGCCCGTCCGTGGCAGGCGTTGCCGAGGCCGATGATCTGGTGGTTCGTGCCGCCATCGCGCTGAAAAACGCCAGCAATTGCGACAAAGGTGTCGACATCCGGGTTGAAAAGCGGATCCCGGCCGGTGGCGGCTTTGGTGGCGGCTCCTCCGATGCGGCAACCGTGCTGGTGGCGCTGAATGCACTGTGGGGCACCGGCCTGGATGAGGATGCGCTGGCGGCGCTTGGCGTGCGACTGGGCGCCGATGTGCCGGTATTTGTGCGCGGGCGCAGCGCCTGGGCCGAAGGCGTGGGCGAATTGCTGACCCCGGTCGAATTGCCGGAAGCATGGTATTTGCTGGTGGATCCGGGGGTTCACGTGCCCACGGCTGAACTTTTCCGTTCGCAGCATTTGACGCGGGATGCCAAGCCCGTGAAAATAGCGGACTTCGCTTCCGGGACCGTCCTCGGAAATGCGTTCGAGCCGGTACTACGGCGCCAGGAGCCCGCCATCGAGGCGACGTTCCAGGCCTTGTCAGGTATTGGTCGGGCACGGCTCACGGGGTCGGGAAGCGGTTGTTTCGTCGAGTTCGCCACGCGCGCTGCTGCAAAGCAGGCCTTGGCGGAGTTGCCGCCGCAACTGCGAGCTTGGGTAGCTGCGGGTGTTGATCGCTCGCCACTGCTCGATGCGCTGGAAACGACGGGAATTGTTTGATGCAGGGGCGTCGCCAAGAGGCCCAAGGCACCAGGTTTTGATCCTGGCATTCGTAGGTTCGAATCCTACCGCCCCTGCCACACACTCCCAACGCTGCAAGCGCATTGGATGTGCGCGCAACAAACCCGCGCCATCACTGCAGTAATCACGTTTCTTTTGCTACTCGCCCCCGCCCGAGAGAGCTGTCATGCAAGATTCCCCGAACCTGCTGGTCTTTTCCGGCAATGCCAACAAACACCTTGCGCAGAGCATCTGCAAGGAACTCGGGGTAAGACCGGGCAAGGCGCTGGTTTCCAAGTTCTCCGACGGCGAAGTGCAGGTCGAGATCCAGGAAAACGTGCGTAAGCAGGATGTTTTCGTGGTTCAGTCCACCGGCGCTCCAAGCGCCGAGAACCTGATGGAACTGCTGGTGATCATCGACGCGCTCAAGCGCGCGAGCGCTGCTTCCGTCACTGCGGTGGTGCCGTACTTCGGTTACGCCCGCCAGGATCGCCGCATGCGCTCCTCGCGCGTGCCGATCACCGCCAAGGTTGCTGCAAAGATGTTCTCGGCCGTGCACACCGACCAGATTCTCACGGTCGACCTGCACGCCGATCAGATCCAGGGTTTCTTCGACATGCCGGTCGATAACGTCTATGCGTCGCCGCTGTTGCTGGCTGACATCTGGCGCGTCTACGGCACCGACAACCTGATCGTGGTCAGCCCGGACGTAGGCGGTGTGGTACGCGCCCGCGCCGTGGCCAAGCGCCTGGATGATGCCGACCTGGCCATCATCGACAAGCGTCGTCCGCGCGCCAACGTCGCCACCGTGATGAACATCATCGGTGACGTGGAAGGCAAGACCTGCGTGATGGTCGACGACATCGTCGACACCGCCGGCACCCTGTGTGCTGCTGCTGCTGCCCTCAAGGCGCGTGGTGCACTCAAGGTTGCCGCGTACTGCACCCACGCCGTGCTCTCGGGCCCGGCGGTGGACAATTTGAACAACTCCCAGCTCGACGAGCTGGTGGTGACCGACACGATTCCGCTTTCCGAAGTGGCCCGCGTCTGTCCCAAGATCCGCCAGATCAGCGTGGCCGAAATGCTGGCCGAGACGATGCGTCGCATCGCCTTCGGTGAGTCGGTCAGCTCGATGTACGTGGATTGATGCATCCGGTCCCCGGCTTGCCGGGGATCATCACGGGCTCTTCTGGTCGCGGAAGAGTCTTTACGCAACGCCGCGAGGCGATGCAACAACCTAGAGTAGTCAACAATGGCAAAGTCCCACGAAATCAAAGTCGCCCGTCGTGACGTGCAAGGTCAGGGTGCGAGCCGCCGCCTGCGTCACGAAGGCGTGGTCCCGGGCATCGTTTACGGTGGTGATAAGGAGCCGGTGAAGGTCCAGTTCAACCACAACGAAATCTGGCTGGCCCAGTTCAACGATTGGTTCTACTCGTCGATCATCGACCTGAACCTCGACGGCACCATCCACAAGGTGCTGCTGCGTGACATGCAGCGTCACCCGTACAAGCAGCTGGTCATGCACCTGGATTTCCAGCGCGTGAACGAAAATGAAGTGCTGCACGCTTCGGTGCCGCTGACCTTCATCAACGAAGACACCTCGCCGGCTGGCAAGGCTGCCGACGTGCTGGTCACCCACGAACTGAAGGAAGTGGCTATCGCCTGCTTGCCGAAGGACCTGCCGGAGTCGATCGAAGTCGACCTGGGCGAGCTGAAGGCTGGCGACGTGATCTACCTGTCGGGCCTGAAGCTGCCGGCTGGCGTGGAAATCCCGGCTCTGAAGCTGGGCAAGGGCCACGACGACGCAGTCGTCATCGCCAAGACCGCTGCTGCTGAAGAAGCTGCCGAGTAATCGGCTGGTTGGGGCCCCCCGCCCCGGGGGGGGGCCCCCCGGGGGAGAAAAATGAGAGGGGGTGGGGTTTTTGGTTGGGGGGGGGCCCCCCCCCCCCCCCCCCCCCCCCCCCCCCCCCACCCGCCCCGCCCCCCGCCCCCCCCGGGGCTGCGGGCGGCGCGGCCGCCCCCCCCCCCCCCCCCCCCCCCCAACGCTGCATCAGAAAGATGACTGGCTTGCGATTGATCGTTGGTCTGGGCAACCCCGGATCCGAACACGCCCGAACCCGGCATAACGCTGGGTTTCATTTCGTTGAGGCCCTGGCAGAGCGGCAGGGCGCGCGCTGGGCGCTGGAAAGCAAACTGTTTGGCGAAGTCGCCAAGGTCGAGATTGCCGGGCAACCGGTATGGCTGTTGAAGCCGGCGACCTACATGAACCTGTCTGGCAAATCGGTCACCGCCGCGCAGCGGTTCTGGAAGATCGAGCCGGAAGAAACCCTGCTTGCCCACGACGAACTGGACATGCCGCCCGGCGTGGCCCGGCTCAAGTTTGACGGCGGTCATGGCGGCCAGAATGGCCTGCGTGACACCATCCGCCTGCTCGGTCATGGCAAGTTCCACCGTCTGCGTCTTGGCATCGGCCATCCCGGTCACAAGGACCGCGTGGTGGGCTGGGTATTGGGCCGTCCGTCGCCGGACGACGCGGTGCTGATGGCACAGGCCATCGATGCGGCCATCGACGTGATGCCGTTGGCGGTAGCCGGCGATTACAGCGAAGCAATGAAGCGTCTGCACACCACCAAGTGAGCAGGAAATGGGGAATGCGGAATGGAATGGCAGCAAGCCCTTCCGGTTCCTCATTCCCGATTTTCCATTCACGGGAGTTCAAGCATGGGTATCAAATGCGGCATCGTCGGTCTGCCCAATGTCGGCAAGTCGACCCTGTTCAATGCGCTGACCAAGGCGGGTATCGCTGCGGCCAACTTCCCGTTCTGCACGATCGAGCCGAACACCGGCGTGGTGCCGGTGCCGGACCCGCGGCTTGATGCGCTGGCGGCGATCGTCAAGCCGGAGCGGGTGATCCCGACCACGATGGAGTTCGTCGACATCGCCGGCCTGGTTGCCGGTGCGTCCAAGGGTGAAGGCCTGGGCAACAAGTTCCTGGCCCACATCCGCGAGACCGACGCCATCGCCCACGTCGTGCGCTGCTTCGAAGACAGCAACGTCATCCACGTGTCCAACAAGGTCGACCCGATCGCCGATATCGAAACCATCGATACCGAGCTGGCGCTGGCCGACCTGGAATCCGTGTTGAAGGCATTGGATCGCGCTACCCGCGCGGCCAAGGCCAACGACAAGGAAGCGCTGGCGCGCAAGCCGGTGCTGGAGAAGCTGTCGGCGGCACTGGACCAGGGCAAGTCGGCGCGTTCGGCTGGCCTGGATGCCGATGAGAAGGCGCTGATCCGTGACATGTTCCTGATCACGCTGAAGCCGTTGATGTACATCGCCAACGTCGCTGAAGACGGTTTCGAGAACAATCCGCTGCTGGACGTGGTGCGTGCACGCGCCGCGGCCGAAGGTGCCGAAGTGGTGCCGGTGTGTGCGGCCATCGAAGAAGAAATGGCGCAGCTGGACGACGCCGACCGCGACGAGTTCCTCAAGGACCTGGGTCTGGAAGAGCCGGGCTTGAACCGCGTGATCCGTGCCGGCTACAAGCTGCTCGGCCTGCAGACCTACTTCACCGCAGGCGTGAAGGAAGTCCGCGCATGGCAGCTGCGCGCCGGTTCGACCGCACCGCAGGCGGCAGGCGTGATCCATACCGACTTCGAACGTGGCTTCATCCGCGCCGAGACCATCAGCTACGAGGACTTCATCAACCTCAAGGGTGAGCAGGGCGCCAAGGAAGCTGGCCGCCTGCGTCTGGAAGGCAAGGACTACATCGTCAAGGAAGGCGACGTGCTGCATTTCCGCTTCAACGTCTGATTCCAGCGACGTTGCTGCAGCCACAAGGCCCCGCATTGCGGGGCCTTGTTGTATCTGCGATTTGTAGCGTGGTGAATATTTCGCCATATTTTTGAAGGCCTTGCAGCGCAAGGCCTGCGCGCGGTTGTCCACAACCTTCTCCAGCCATTGCGCACAGCGCTTGTGGAGAACACCATAAGCCGGGTGGCTGCTTGTAGGAGCGGCATAAGCCGCGAAGCTGGCATGGCTGAAGCTCCGGGCATCTACGCAATCTGCCGATGCATCGGCTTCGCGGCTCACGCCGCTCCCACAAGACGGGCGTGGCAGCTGCGTTTGTAGGAGCGGCGTAAGCCGCGAAGCTTGCATGGTGAAGCTCAGGGCATCTGCGCAACCTGATGGTGCATGAGCTTCGCGGCTTACGCCGCTCCTGCAAAAAAGCCGCATGCCTTCGTTGTAGTGCATTGGCTAAAATTTCACCAGAATTCTGAAAGCATTGCAGCGCAAGGCCTGCACGCAGTTGTCCACAGTCTTCTCCATCCATTGCACACAGTGGCTGTGGAGAAAAATTGTCACGGTGTAGTCCAAGCAGTGCCGGCTGGTGGTGCCGCCGAGGCCCGCGCAAACAACAAGGCCCGCCAATGGCGGGCCTTGTTGCGAATCGGCACCCCGGGTCGGGTTTTACAGCGCGGCACCACCGAACTTGTGCGTGTACTGCAGGTTGATCTGTCGGCCAACACTGTCGAACCAGGAGATGTCGTAATACGGATACGACGAGTAGGTCGGATCCTTGGGCGGCATCTTGTTGAACAGGTTCACCACTGACAGGGTCAGGCGCGAATGCTCGTCAAAGCGATACTGGACCGATGCGTTGTAACGATACGTGGCACGGATGTACGGGCCCGGGTCGCCGTCTTCCCATACCTGGTCATACGACCAGCTGTTGGGCAGCTTGCCCAGGCGCTGGCCGTAAACCGTGGCAGCCCAGGCATCTTTCTCCCAGCTGATGCTGGCGCTGGTCTTGGTGCGCGGGATGTCGAAGCCGCTGTTGACCGCGAACTGATCCTTGATCTCATCGCCAGCGTACTGCTGGAAGTCGTGCTTCTTCACCCAGGTGTGTGCGCCGCTGAAGGTGAACTGGCCTATGCCGGTCTGCAGGCGATAGCGCACGCCGACGTCGACGCCCTCGGTTGATTCCTTGGCGACGTTGATTGGATTGACGTAGATGCCGTAGAGAGAGCCGTTGGAGTTGCGGGTAACACGGGAGACGGCATCCACGCAGGTGGGTGAACTCATGTCCTTGTCACCCAGCCGGCATGCCGCCTCGTCGCGGAGGATCTGGTCCACGCTCATGTCCTGGACCTGGTCGCGCATGTCGATGTTGAACCAGTCGGCAGAGATATCCAGGCCATTGATGGGTGACCAGACAAAACCGGCGGTCCACGACGTGCTGGTTTCCGGGTCGAGATTGCGATTGCCTTCGCGGGTGCGGATCAGCCCCTCGCTGTAGTCTTCCGGATCGTCGCCGTTATCCAGAGCATAGTTGTACCAGTCGACGCCGCTGGTCTCGTCATTGCCGATGCCGGAATATACGTAGTGCAGATCAGGGGCGCGGAAAGCGGTGCCGTAGGAGCCGCGGACGAGCAGCGAGTCGATCGGGCGCCACTCAAGGCCGGTGCTCCAGGTGGCCTTGCCGATGCTGTTGCCGGAATAACGGTACTGGTCATAGCGACCGGCCACGCTCCAGTTCAGGCTCTCGTGCAGTGGCATGCGCAACTCCGCGGCACCTGCCCAGCGATTGCGGCTGCCCTTGCCGTCCGAATCTTTCCAGCTGTAGTAGTAGTACTGGGTGGCCAGAGGATCGGGATTCAGCGAGTAGGACTGGCGGCCCAACTCGACCGTGCCGGCAAAACCAGCGTCACCACCGGGCAGGCTGAACAGGTCGCCCTTGCTGACCGTCAGCGACAGGGTGCCGGTCTCGGATTTGGGCTTGTACACCGAACGTGCGGCGATGGAGTCGTACTCGCTGCGGCTGAGCGGGCGATACAGACGCTCCGGATCGGCGTTGTAGATCGGGAAGCCATCGTCGTCTTCGCCCAGCTGCGGGCCGAGGAACAGCGCATTTGCCTTGGCGGCGACGATCTGTGGCCAGCTGATCTTGGCGCGGTACTGCGAGTAGCTCAGTGCTGCTTCGTAATCCCAGCTGTCTGCCCAGGTGCCCTTGAAACCGGTGGTCACGCCAAAGGTCTTCTGCGTGGTTTCAATCATGTTGCGGCTCAGTCCGCCCATTTCTTCCGGGGTGAACTGGCGCTGCCAGAATTCCACCTGATCAGTGGCCTGGTTGTAGAAATAGCCTTCTTCGTTGCCGTCGGCGGCCATGTGGCTCCACGAGGTGACGTCCCGGAACATCGAGACGTCGTGGTAACCCATCTGCACATCGGCAAACCATTCGCTACCGTTGTCAAAGGCATAGCTCATCGACGCATAGCCGTTTACACCGCGGCGCTTGCTGATGATGGTGCCGTAGCCGATGGCCTCGTCGCTGCCGCAGTAGTTGCCGTAATTGGGGCGATAGCCGTAGTAGGTGGTACCGCCGTTCTGGCCGGCCAGTGCGTCACAGGTTGCCTGGCCCGGATCGATGTAGTCGTCGTTCCAGTCGGTGCGCAGGAAGCCCCGGCGGGGTGCCCTTGCCGCGGCCGTCGGACCATCCTTGGTGGAGTCCTGGATGTCGCGTTCATAGGCCCATAGCGGCGTTTGCGATTGCATTTCCAGGCTGTAGATACCGCTGAAGCGCCCTTTCTCGAAACCGCTCACCAAGCTGATGTCGAACGACTCACCACCGCCTTCGCTGGTGATGCCCATGCGTGCATCGACGGTGGTGCCATCGGCATGCTTCTTGAGGATGAAGTTGACCACGCCGGAAATCGCGTCCGAGCCGTAAATGGCCGAAGCGCTGCCGGTCAGCACTTCGATGCGTTCGATCATGCCCAACGGAATATTGGAGATGTCGGTGAAGTTGCTGCGGCCCTTGAACGGCATCGGGAAGTCGGCGATGCGGCGACCGTTGACCAGGACCAGGGTGTGGTTGGGGCCGAGCCCGCGCAGGTCAACCTGCTGCGCGCCCGGCGAGAAGTCCGCGCCGCTCGACGACTGCTGGCTCTGCGTCTCGCCGCCGTTCTGGGTCATGGCGCGGAGTACGTCTGGCACGCTGGTGAAGCCAGCGGCCTTGATTTCTTCAGCGGTCACCACGGTGACCGGCGCCGGGCCTTCCACCTGGGCGCGCGGGATGCGCGAGCCGGTGACCTGCACGGTATCGAGTTGTTGCGGTTGGCCTTGGGTGGCGGTCTGCGCCAGGGCGGGGGCGGCCATCGACAGCAGGGCCAGTTGGATTGAACACACCATTGCGTGCTTACGCATGAATCAGCTCTCTGATGAAAAGTGTCCGAATTTGTCCTGTCGGCATGTCGGGAAATGCCGGCCAACCCTGTCTGTAATGTGAATGGGGTCACTGCATCTAACACCTTTTTTACACGCTTGACCACTGCCAGAAAGTCTGGCATTACAGCTGTAAGCGGTTACATGCATCGGTAGAGGGCGCTATGAAACGTAAGAGTTCCTGGCTGGGGCGAGTGGTCCTGGTTCTCGCGGCGATTGCTGCGGCTGGCGTGGTCCACGCCGAGGATTCGCGCGGCATCAGTGCTGCTGGCTACCGCTACTACGAAGTGGGCGACCTGGATGCGCCGCGCCCGGGCAAGACCGAGGCGGCCATGATGTTGATGGGCGGCGGCGATTGGGTTCCGGAAGCCTTTCACTGGTGGGTTGAGCGGGCAGGGCATGGCCGCGTGGTGATCCTGCGCGCCTCCGGCGACGACAACATGCAGAAGGAGCTTTACCACGACATCGGTGGCGTCACCGCGGTGCAGACGCTGGTGTTCGACAGCCGCAAGGCAGCCGACGACCCTGCCGTATTGCGGGTGGTGCGTGGCGCCGATGCCATTTTCATCGCTGGCGGCGACCAATCGCGCTATATCCGCTTCTGGAAGGGCACCCAGCTCAACACGCTGCTCAACGAGCATGTCCGCGCTGGCAAGCCGATCGGTGGCACCAGTGCCGGTCTGGCCATCCTTGGCGGCTATGCCTACGGCGCCTTGGACGGCGGCAGCGTCAACTCGCCGGCCGCCTTGAGCGATCCGATGGGCAGCGAGGTAACCATGGACAAGGATTTCCTGACCATGCCCTACCTGTCGAACGTGGTTACCGACACCCATTTCGCCAAGCGCGACCGCTTGGGCCGACTGATTGTCTTCGTCGCCCGTGCCGCGCAGGACAAGGGTCAGGACGATATCGTCGGCATCGGTGTGGATGAGGACACCGCGCTGTGCGTCGAGGCAGATGGGCGTGGCCGGGTGTACTCGCTGATTGATGGCTATGCGTGGCTGGTGATGCCGCGACGCACGGCCGACCGCCTGAGCAATGGCGAACCGCTGGAGTTCAGCTCGATTCCGGTGACCGGTGTGGGTGCAGGCAGTCGCCTGCACCTGGATGGCTTCAAGGTCGACAACGCGGCATTCACTGCGGTGGCCAGTGTCGTGGACGGTGAGTTGCAGCTCCATCCCAACTGAGCGCTCTAGATCAGCAAGAAAAAGGGGCTTCGGCCCCTTTTTAATGCGCGCGAGCAGCGTAGCAACCCGGCCGGGCCGGCCGCCGTTGCCTGGCGGGTGTCGGAAAAGCCGCAGCCGATGCTGCGGTGACTGTTCAGACTGGCTGGCACCTGCCTAGAATCGAGCTTCCATTCGGGAGCAAAGAAAGATGAAGCTGACTTCTGCGGTACTGCTGGGCCTGGCGTCGCTGTCCTCGGGGGCTGCAGCTGCAGCGGAGGTCTCTCCCTTGCTGGTCATCCACGGTGGCGCAGGTGTGGAGCGCAAGGACTTCAGTGCCGCCGAAGAGCGTGCGGCGCGCGCGGCGTTGACCGAAGCGCTGCGCCAAGGGCATCAGGCCCTGGCAGCCGGCAAGCCCGCCCTGGATGCGGTGACCGCCGCGATAACCGTGCTGGAGAACGATCCGACCTTCAATGCAGGCCGTGGCGCGGTGTTCACCCATGACGGCAAGAATGAGTTGGATGCCTCGTTGATGGATGGCGCCACGCTGCGCGCCGGTGCCGTCGCCGGCGTGCATACCGTCAAGAACCCGATCCTGTTGTCGCGTGCGGTGATGGAGCATTCGCCGCATGTGATGATGGTGGGGCAGGGCGCGGAGATGTTTGCCGCCGAACAGAAGATTGAACTGGTGGATCCGTCCTACTTCCGCACCGAGAAGCGCTGGGAGCAGCTGCAGCGTGCATTGAAGGAAGAAGCGGCAGGGCAGGCGCATGCTGATCTGGAAACCGCCAAGCATTTCGGCACCGTCGGTGCGGTCGCGCTGGACAACCAGGGCAAGCTCGCCGCGGGCACGTCCACGGGTGGCATGACCAACAAGCGCTATGGACGTGTTGGTGATTCGCCGATCATCGGTGCCGGTACCTATGCCAATGATCAGTGCGCGGTTTCAGGCACGGGCTGGGGTGAGTACTACATCCGTCTGTCGGTGGCGCATGAGATATGTGCACGCATGAAGTACTTGAAGGAAACACCGGTGCAGGCCGGCGATGAGGTCATCGTCAAGCGCATCCCTGAGCTCGGCGGTGATGGCGGTGGCATCGTTCTGTCTGCAGATGGCAAGGCTGCGATGCCGTTCAACACCGAAGGCATGTATCGCGGTTGGATTGGTGCCGATGGCGTGCCGCATGTGGCGATTTTTGCCGACGAAAAGATTAAGATGCCCGGCGAGTGATCGGCACCGCCGATGCCGAAAAAGAAATTTCACCGAATGTGAAGATTTCTGTTGACAGCATCGGCGCTGATCACCAAAATAGCGAGCTCACCCACCCCTGACCGGCAAGGCCGCGGTCCTCGACAAGGGAGTGGAATGGAGGGATACCCAAGCGGCCAACGGGGGCAGACTGTAAATCTGCTGGCTTACGCCTTCGGTGGTTCGAATCCACCTCCCTCCACCAGTTTTATGTTGTGACGTGTTTTCCCGGTGCGGGAGTAGTTCAACGGTAGAACCTTAGCCTTCCAAGCTAATGGTGCGGGTTCGATTCCCGTCTCCCGCTCCATTGAACGAAACGAAAAAACACGGCATAATAGACAACTCGCTCACGTAGCTCAGTCGGTAGAGCACCTCCTTGGTAAGGAGGAGGTCGAAGGTTCGATTCCTTTCGTGAGCACCATCTTGCCGATAGTGCACAACCAATTCGTTACCGAGAAGAAGCAGCCATGTCAAAGGGTAAGTTCGAGCGTACCAAGCCGCACGTCAACGTCGGCACCATCGGCCACGTCGATCATGGCAAGACCACGCTGACCGCCGCACTGACCAAGATCGGTGCTGAGCGCTTCGGTGGCGAGTTCAAGGATTACTCCTCGATCGACGCCGCGCCGGAAGAAAAGGCACGTGGCATCACGATCTCGACTGCACACGTTGAGTACGAATCCGCTTCGCGTCACTACGCCCACGTGGATTGCCCGGGCCATGCTGACTACGTCAAGAACATGATCACCGGTGCTGCCCAGATGGACGGCGCGATCCTGGTCTGCTCGGCTGCTGACGGCCCGATGCCGCAGACCCGCGAGCACATCCTGCTGTCGCGTCAGGTCGGCGTGCCGTACATCGTCGTGTTCCTGAACAAGGCCGACATGGTTGACGATGCCGAGCTGCTGGAACTGGTCGAAATGGAAGTCCGCGAGCTGCTGAGCAAGTACGACTTCCCGGGCGACGACACCCCGATCGTGCACGGTTCGGCTCGTATGGCGCTGGAAGGCGACCAGAGCGACATCGGCGTGCCGGCCATCCTGAAGCTGGTCGATGCACTGGACAGCTGGATCCCGACCCCGGAGCGTGACGTCGACAAGCCGTTCCTGATGCCGGTGGAAGACGTGTTCTCGATCTCGGGCCGCGGCACCGTGGTGACCGGTCGTATCGAGCGCGGCGTGATCAAGGTCGGCGAAGAAATCGAAATCGTCGGTATCCGTCCGGTCCAGAAGACCACCGTCACCGGTGTGGAAATGTTCCGCAAGCTGCTCGACCAGGGTCAGGCAGGCGACAACGCCGGTCTGCTGCTGCGCGGCACCAAGCGTGACGACGTTGAGCGTGGCCAGGTTCTGGCCAAGCCGGGCTCGATCAAGCCGCACACCCAGTTCGAAGCTGAGGTGTACGTGCTGTCGAAGGACGAGGGTGGCCGTCATACCCCGTTCTTCAAGGGCTACCGTCCGCAGTTCTACTTCCGTACCACCGACATCACCGGCGCTTGCGAACTGCCGGAAGGCGTCGAGATGGTGATGCCGGGTGACAACGTCAAGATGTCGGTCACCCTGATCAACCCGGTGGCAATGGACGAAGGCCTGCGCTTCGCAATTCGCGAAGGTGGTCGTACCGTCGGCGCCGGCGTGGTTGCAAAGATCATCGCTTAATAAGCCTGTAGCGCCAGCAGTAACTGCTGTTGGTTGCGCGGATGGCGGGCCGGGTAACTCGGTCCGCCTTCGCCGTCTAAGGTGATGTGTAATAGTCAAGTCATACGCCAGTAGCTCAATTGGCAGAGCAGCGGTCTCCAAAACCGCAGGTTGGGGGTTCGAGTCCCTCCTGGCGTGCCACTTGCAATTCTCTATCCAGTGACCTTGGTCGCACCAGCTACAAGAGTCGGATGAACAGCAAGATCGAACATTCCAAGTCCGCCGCCTCCGGTGGCGATATCGTCAAGTACGTCGGCGCTGCGCTGTTGGTGCTGGCGGGTCTGTTTGTCTGGTTCTGGTTCGCCGATCAGCCGCGTCAAGCCCAGTTGGGCGCGTGGGCAGGTCAGTGGCGTGCGCTGGCAGTGGTTTTGGGTCTGGTCGCCGGTGGTGCAGTGTTCATGCTGACCACGAAGGGCCGCCAGACAATCGAATTCCTTTCTGAATCCCGTTTCGAGCTGCGCAAGGTCGTGTGGCCGACCCGCCAGGAAGCTATCCGCATGACGTGGGTGGTGGTAGTGGTGGTCATCGTGCTGAGCCTTCTGCTGGGTGGTTTCGATTTCGTGATCCAGAAGCTGACCCAGTGGTTCTTGGGTCGTTAAGGAGATATCTGTGAAGCGTTGGTACGTCGTTCACGCCTATTCAGGTTTTGAGAAGTCGGTTGCGCAGGCGCTGCGTGATCGCATCGCGCGTGACGAGATGCAGGAGCTTTTCGGTGATGTGCTGGTCCCCACGGAAGAAGTGGTGGAAATGCGCGCAGGCCAGAAGCGCCGCTCCGAACGCAAGTTC
Organism: Stenotrophomonas sp. STEN023; assembly: GCF_056760135.1. Lineage (NCBI taxonomy): Bacteria > Pseudomonadati > Pseudomonadota > Gammaproteobacteria > Lysobacterales > Lysobacteraceae > Stenotrophomonas > Stenotrophomonas sp. STEN023. The sequence continues at coordinate 23,905 of NZ_JBRREF010000017.1, forward strand.
TTCCCGGGCTACGTGCTGGTACAGATCGAGACCCACGAAGAAGCCGGTATCCCGCGCATTGATAATGAAAGCTGGCACTTGGTCAAGGAAACCCCGAAGGTTATGGGTTTCATTGGCGGTACCGCTGATCGTCCGCTGCCGATCCAGGACAGTGAAGCTGCTGCCATCCTGAATCGCGTTCAGGAAGGTGTCGAGAAGCCGCGTCCGAAGGTGCTGTTCGAGCCGGGCCAGATGGTCCGTGTCACCGAAGGCCCGTTCAACGATTTCAACGGCGTCGTCGAAGAAGTGAATTACGAAAAGAGCCGTCTGCGCGTCTCGGTGCTGATCTTTGGTCGCGCCACGCCGGTTGAGCTTGAATTCGGCCAGGTGGAAAAAGCCATCTGACCCCGCACGCCGCCTGTTCAGGTGGCGTCGCAAAAAACTGCTACAATTTTCGGCTCCCCAATGTGGGAGCAAATCAAAGGCTGCCGCAAGGTGGCCTTTGGTGCGATTCAACCATTTCATAACGCGATGCCGGGACGCGTGATTCCCGGTCCGATGGGGAGCCTGTTGTCGCAAGGCGCTAGCACCCGGAGAGCACTTCAATGGCAAAGAAAGTTGTCGGTTATATCAAGCTGCAGGTAAAGGCCGGTCAGGCCAATCCCTCGCCGCCGGTCGGTCCTGCGCTGGGTCAGCGTGGCCTGAACATCATGGAATTCTGCAAGGCGTTCAACGCTGCCACGCAGAAGCTGGAACCGGGTCTGCCGGTGCCGGTGATCATCACGGCCTATTCGGACCGTACGTTCACCTTCATCACCAAGAGCACCCCGGCGACCACGCTGCTGAAGAAGGCCGCTGGCATTTCTTCGGGCTCGAAGAAGCCGAACACCGACAAGGTGGGCAAGGTGACGCGCGCGCAGCTGGAAGAAATCTGCAAGGCGAAGGAGCCGGATCTGACGGCTGCAAGCCTGGACGCCGCCGTGCGTACGATCGCGGGCTCTGCCCGTTCCATGGGCCTGGTGGTAGAGGGTTAATCTGATGGCACAGACCAAGCGTGAGAAGGCCATCAAGGCCGCCGTTGTCCCGGGTAAGGCATATGCCTTCGAGGACGCAATCAACATCCTGAAGACCGTCACCAAGGCCAAGTTCGTCGAGTCGATCGACGTTGCTGTGCGTCTTGGCGTTGACGCCAAGAAGTCCGACCAGCAGGTGCGCGGTTCCACCGTGCTGCCGGCCGGTACCGGCAAGTCGGTCCGCGTTGCCGTGTTCGCTCCGGCCGGTGCCAAGGCTGACGAAGCCCTGGCCGCTGGCGCCGAAGCCGTCGGCATGGACGACCTGGCTGAGAAGATGCAGGCCGGCGATCTGAACTATGACGTCGTCATTGCTACCCCGGACGCAATGCGCGTTGTCGGTAAGCTGGGCACCCTGCTGGGCCCGCGTGGCTTGATGCCGAACCCGAAGGTCGGCACCGTTTCGGCCAACCCGGGCGAAGCCGTCAAGAATGCCAAGTCGGGTCAGGTGCGTTACCGCACTGACAAGGCCGGCATCATCCACTGCACCATCGGCAAGGCCAGCTTTGAAAACGGCGCGCTGCAGTCGAACCTGCAGGCACTGCTGCTGGACCTGATCAAGGCCAAGCCGGCTACCTCGAAGGGCCTGTACCTGCAGAAGGTGTCGGTCAGCTCGACGATGGGCCCGGGCGTGACTGTTGATCAGTCCTCGCTGAGCCTGAAGTAATTGTTTAAAGCGGCCTCGGTACCTTTGGTGCCGAGGCCGTCATTTTGAAGGCGTCGCGCAGGTTCACCTGCGTGGAGCCGTCAAAGACCGCAGGCGCGGTCAGCGCATACCGGCGACGGGCACGGAAGCTCGATTTGGCAAGGAGTCGCCGCCGGCACAGCGAGATCGCTTAATCGATTCGTTCTCGAATCACCCTGCGTAGATGGTGCCGCCCTTCTGGATTTTTCTGGTTCACGTACGTCCGGGTTCACCCGGGTTTGCTCTCCAGCTCTAGAACGGCCACCACCGGAACATCACCTGATGTTCCCGGCGTCCAGGACGGATGCCGCCCAGGACCGCACACGGCTAGGAGCCGTAAGCGGAATATGTTTGAAGTGGAGATTGGAAGTTCGAGATTTGCCAGCGTGGAAACCCGCTTGCGTTGATCCCGAATCACCGATTCCCGCTTAAACGGAGGAGTGCAATGGCTCTCAATCTGTCCCAGAAGCAAGAAGTAGTCGCCGAGCTGGCAGACATCGCCGCCAAGGCCCACTCCTTGATCGCAGCCGAATACGCTGGCACCACGGTCGCTCAGATGACCGCGATGCGTAAGCAGGCCCGCGAAACCGGCGTTTTCTTGAAAGTTGTCAAGAACACGCTGGCCTCGCGCGCCGTTGAAGGCACCGATTTCGCAGTTGCAAAAGACCAGATGGTTGGTCCGCTGCTGTATGCGTTTTCGCTTGAGGAGCCCGGCGCAGCCGGTCGCCTGATCAAGGATGCAGCCAAGGGTAACGACAAGCTGAAGGCGAAGGTCGTGGCAATCGGCGGGGAAATCTTCCCGGCCAGCCACGTCGACGTGCTGGCATCGTTGCCGACCCGTGATCAGGCACTGGCCATGTTGGCCCGCGTCCTGACCGAGCCGGTCACCATGTTCGCCCGCGCCGTCAAGGCAATCGGTGAAAAGCAGGAAGGCGGCGCAGCGGAAGCTGCAGCGCCGGCCGCTGAAGCCGAAGCTGTCTAAGCTCGACGTCCACGTGGTTCCGCACGGAACCTCAATCCAGAATATTTTTAAAAGGTAATCAAAATGTCCCTTACCAACGATCAGATCGTCGACGCGATCGCCGAAAAGTCCCTGATGGAAGTGATGGAGCTGGTCAAGGCCATCGAAGAGAAGTTCGGCGTCTCGGCTGCTGCCCCGGTTGCAGTTGCTGCTGCTGGCCCGGCTGCTGTTGTTGAAGAGCAGACCGAGTTCAACGTCATCCTGAAGGATGCCGGCGCGAAGAAGGTCGAAGTGATTAAGGCTGTCCGCGCCATCACCGGCCTGGGCCTGAAGGAAGCGAAGGACCTGGCAGAAGCCGGCGGCGTCGTGAAGGAAGGCGCGTCGAAGGACGAGGCCGAGAAGTTCAAGAAGGACCTGGAAGCTGCCGGCGCGACCGTCGAGCTGAAGTAATCAGTTCCTTGCATCGTCATCGATTCGCGGCGATGCAGCTGAGGCTGGGGGCGTAAAGCCCCCGGCCTTTGGTCGTTTCAAACCGTTGTATTGCCGGACGTGTCCGGTGGCAACGGGGTAGGGCCGGGCGCAACCCGGCAGGCAATAGAAAGACCAACGTGGCAAGTGTCAGGCGCTGCGCTCCAGACGATGGAGTGAACCGCAGCCGATACAAGCGAGTTGGCAGTTGGAAGTAGCAATAGAAGGCGTGCTGGTGCCGGCAATACCAGCGACTTCCAACTGACAATTTCAAGTTTCCTTACGGGTCGTGGACGCACGGCTCGCACAACAAGGTGGAAGACCTCATGACGTCCTATTCGTACACCGAAAAAAAGCGCATCCGCAAAGATTTCGGCAAGCAGCGCTCGATCCTCGAAGTGCCGTTCCTGCTCGCCATCCAGGTTGATTCGTACCGCGAATTCCTGCAGGAAAACATCGATCCGGCCAAGCGCTCCGACCACGGCCTGCATGCTGCGCTGAAGTCGGTGTTCCCGATTTCCAGCTACAGCGGCAATGCTGCCCTGGAATACGTCGGCTACAAGCTCGGCGACCCGGTGTTTGACGAGCGCGAGTGCCGTCAGCGTGGCATGAGCTACGGCGCGCCGCTGCGCGTCACCGTGCGCCTGGTCATCTACGACCGCGAGTCGTCCACCAAGGCGATCAAGTACGTGAAGGAGCAGGAGGTCTATCTGGGCGAAATCCCGTTGATGACCGACAACGGCACCTTCATCGTCAACGGTACCGAGCGCGTCATCGTGTCGCAGCTGCACCGTTCGCCGGGCGTGTTCTTCGACCACGACCGTGGCAAGACCCACAGCTCGGGCAAGCTGCTGTACAGCGCCCGCATCATTCCGTACCGCGGTTCCTGGCTGGACTTCGAGTTCGACCCGAAGGACGCACTGTTCACCCGTATCGATCGCCGCCGCAAGTTGCCGGTGTCGGTGCTGCTGCGTGCGCTGGGTTACAACAACGAAGAGATGCTGGCCGAGTTCTTCGAGGTCAACACCTTCCACATCAACCCGGACGAAGGCGTGCAGCTGGAGCTGGTGCCGGAGCGTCTGCGTGGTGAAACGCTGGGCTTCGACCTGGCCGATGGCGACAAGGTCATCGTGGAAGCCGGCAAGCGCATCACCGCCCGCCACATCAAGCAGCTGCAGGCTTCTGGCATCGCAGCGCTGGCCGTGCCGGACGACTACCTGGTCGGCCGCATCCTGTCGCACGACGTGGTTGATGCCAACACCGGTGAGCTGCTGGCCCAGGCCAACGACGAAATCAGCGACGAGCAGCTGCAGAACTTCCGCAAGGCGGGCGTTGATGCAGTGGGCACGCTGTGGGTGAACGATCTGGATCGTGGCCCGTACCTGTCCAACACCCTGCGCATCGATGGCACCAAGACCCAGCTCGAAGCGCTGGTCGAAATCTATCGCATGATGCGTCCGGGCGAGCCGCCGACCAAGGACGCCGCACAGAACCTGTTCCACAACCTGTTCTTCACCTTCGAGCGCTACGACCTGTCCACGGTTGGCCGCATGAAGTTCAACCGTCGTGTCGGCCGCAAGGAAGTCACCGGTGAGTCGGTGCTGTACGACCGCAAGTACTTCGGCGAGCGTAACGACGAGGAATCCAAGCGCCTGGTCGCCGCACACGGCGAAGGCTCCGACATCCTCGACGTGATCAAGGTGCTGACCGAGATCCGCAACGGTCGCGGCGTGGTCGATGACATCGATCACCTGGGCAACCGTCGCGTGCGTTCGGTCGGTGAAATGGCCGAGAACGTGTTCCGCGTGGGCCTGGTCCGCGTCGAGCGCGCGGTCAAGGAGCGCCTGTCGATGGCCGAGTCGGAAGGCTTGACCCCGCAGGAACTGATCAACGCCAAGCCGGTTGCTGCCGCGATCAAGGAATTCTTCGGCTCCTCGCAGCTGTCGCAGTTCATGGATCAGAACAACCCGCTGTCGGAAGTGACGCACAAGCGTCGCGTCTCGGCGCTGGGCCCGGGCGGCCTGACCCGCGAACGCGCTGGCTTCGAAGTGCGCGACGTGCACCCGACCCATTACGGCCGCGTCTGCACCATCGAAACGCCGGAAGGCCCGAACATCGGCCTGATCAACTCGCTGGCCGTGTTCGCACGCACCAACAAGTACGGCTTCCTGGAAACCCCGTACCGCAAGGTGCATGACGGCAAGGTCTCCGACGAGATCGAGTTCCTGTCTGCCATCGAAGAAAACGAGTACGTGATCGCCCAGGCCAACGCGCTGGTCGATTCCAAGAACCTGCTCACCGAGCAGTTCGTGCCGTGCCGCTTCCAGGGCGAGTCGCTGCTCAAGCCGCCGGCAGAAGTCCACTTCATGGACGTCTCGCCGATGCAGACCGTGTCGGTCGCAGCAGCGCTGGTTCCGTTCCTGGAACACGATGACGCAAACCGCGCACTGATGGGCGCCAACATGCAGCGTCAGGCCGTGCCGACCCTGCGTGCGCAGAAGCCGTTGGTGGGTACCGGTATCGAACGCGCTGTTGCGCGTGACTCGGGTGTGACCGTGAACGCCCTGCGTGGCGGCCAGATCGTGCAGATCGACGCCGGCCGCATCGTGGTCAAGGCCAACGAGAACGAGATCACCGATCCGGCAGATGCCGGCGTGGATATCTACAACCTGATCAAGTACACCCGTTCGAACCAGAACACCTGTATCAACCAGCGTCCGCTGGTGAACGTGGGTGACGTGATCGCGCGCGGCGACGTGCTGGCCGATGGTCCGTCCACCGATATCGGTGAACTGGCGCTGGGTCAGAACATGCTGATCGCCTTCATGCCGTGGAACGGCTACAACTTCGAAGACTCCATCCTGCTGTCCGAGCGTGTGGTCGAGGAAGATCGTTACACCACGATCCACATCGAAGAACTGACCTGCGTTGCACGTGACACCAAGCTGGGGCCGGAGGAAATTTCCGCCGACATCCCGAACGTGTCCGAGCAGGCGCTGAACCGTCTGGACGAATCCGGCGTGGTGTACATCGGTGCCGAAGTGCGCGCCGGCGACATCATGGTTGGCAAGGTCACGCCGAAGGGCGAGAGCCAGCTGACTCCGGAAGAGAAGCTGTTGCGCGCGATCTTCGGCGAGAAGGCTTCCGACGTTAAGGACAGCTCGCTGCGCGTTCCGCCGGGCATGGACGGCACCGTCATCGACGTGCAGGTCTTCACCCGCGACGGCATCGAGAAGGACAAGCGCGCACGCCAGATCGAAGAGAACGAGATCAAGCGCGTCAAGAAGGACTTCGACGACCAGTTCCGCATCCTGGAAGGCGCCATCTATGCACGTCTGCGTTCGCAGATCGTGGGTAAGGTTGCCAACGGCGGCGCCAACCTGAAGAAGGGTGACGTTGTTTCCGACGCACTGCTGGACGGCCTGAAGAAGTCCGACTGGTTCACCCTGCGCATGAAGGACGAGGACGCCTCCGAAGCCATCGAGCGTGCCCAGATGCAGATCCAGGCACACGAGAAGGAATTCGAGCGTCGCTTCGCTGACAAGCGCGGCAAGATCACCCAGGGTGACGATCTGGCACCGGGCGTGCTGAAGATGGTCAAGGTGTTCCTGGCCGTGAAGCGTCGCATCCAGCCGGGTGACAAGATGGCAGGCCGCCACGGTAACAAGGGTGTGGTCTCCAACGTGGTGCCGGTCGAAGACATGCCGTACATGGCTGACGGCAACACCGTGGACATCTGCTTGAACCCGCTGGGCGTGCCGTCGCGTATGAACATCGGCCAGATTCTGGAAGTGCATTTGGGCTGGGCCGCAAAGGGTCTGGGCAAGCGCATCCAGGGCATGCTGGAACAGCAGCGTGCGGTCAGTGAACTGCGTGAATTCCTGGGCAAGATCTACAACCACGACTCGGCCGTGTCCGAGCAGCGCGTTGACCTGACCCAGTTCAGCGATGAAGAGCTGATCAACCTGGCCAAGAACCTGACCGACGGCGTGCCGATGGCAACCCCGGTGTTCGACGGTGCGGCGGAAGATGAAATCCGCGAAATGCTGAATCTGGCCTACCCGGATGAAGCAGCGGAAACCGCTCGTCTGGGCTTCAACGCCAGCAAGACGCAGATGCAGCTGTATGACGGCCGCACCGGCGAAGCCTTCGACCGCAAGACCACGGTCGGCTACATGCATTACCTGAAGTTGAACCACTTGGTCGACGACAAGATGCATGCCCGTTCGACTGGTCCGTACTCGCTCGTTACCCAGCAGCCGCTGGGCGGCAAGGCGCAGTTCGGTGGTCAGCGCTTCGGTGAAATGGAAGTCTGGGCACTGGAAGCCTACGGCGCGGCCTACACCCTGCAGGAAATGCTGACGGTGAAGTCCGATGACGTACAGGGCCGTAACCAGATGTACAAGAACATCGTCGACGGTGAGCACGAGATGGTTGCGGGCATGCCGGAATCCTTCAACGTTTTGGTGAAGGAAATCCGCTCGCTGGCCATCAACATGGAACTGGAAGGCGGTTGATTGCGCAGGCGCTGCTGCAGTGATGCAGCCGCGCCGCCAGCACTGACTGACAGCCCATCGACACAGATTTCCTCCTTTCGGAGAACACCATGAAAGACCTGCTCAACCTCTTCAACCAGCAGCGCCAGACGCTGGACTTCGACGCGATCAAGATCGCGCTGGCCTCGCCGGACCTGATCCGTTCGTGGTCCTTCGGCGAAGTGAAGAAGCCGGAAACCATCAACTACCGTACCTTCAAGCCGGAGCGTGACGGCCTGTTCTGCGCCGCCATCTTCGGACCGGTCAAGGACTACGAGTGCCTGTGCGGCAAGTACAAGCGCATGAAGCACCGCGGCGTCGTCTGCGAAAAGTGCGGCACCGAAGTCACCCTGGCCAAGGTGCGCCGCGAGCGCATGGGCCACATCGACCTGGCATCGCCGGTCGCGCACATCTGGTTCCTCAAGTCGCTGCCGTCGCGCATTGGCCTGATGCTGGACATGACCCTGCGTGACATCGAGCGCGTGCTGTACTTCGAAGCCTACGTGGTGACCGAGCCGGGCCTGACCGCCCTGGAGCGCCGCCAGCTGCTGACCGAAGAACAGTACCTGCAGGCTCGCCAGGAACACGGCGATGACTTCGACGCCGCCATGGGCGCCGAGGCCGTCTACGAGCTGCTGCGCACCATCGACCTGCAGGCCGAGATGGTCCGCCTGCGCGAAGAAATCGCCGCAACCGGTTCGGAAACCAAGCTCAAGCGTCTGACCAAGCGCATCAAGCTGGTCGAAGCCTTCCTCGAGTCGGGCAACCGCCCGGAGTGGATGGTGATGACCGTGCTGCCGGTGCTGCCGCCGGATCTGCGCCCGCTGGTGCCGCTGGACGGTGGCCGCTTCGCGACCTCGGATCTGAACGATCTGTACCGCCGCGTCATCAACCGTAACAACCGTCTGCGTCGCCTGCTGGAGCTCAACGCTCCGGACATCATCGTGCGCAACGAAAAGCGCATGCTGCAGGAATCGGTTGACGCCCTGTTGGACAACGGCCGTCGCGGCCGTGCCATCACCGGCACCAACAAGCGCCCGCTCAAGTCGCTGGCCGACATGATCAAGGGCAAGCAGGGTCGTTTCCGTCAGAACCTGCTGGGCAAGCGCGTCGATTACTCGGGCCGTTCGGTGATCACCGTGGGTCCGTACCTGAAGCTGCACCAGTGCGGCCTGCCGAAGAAGATGGCGCTTGAGCTGTTCAAGCCGTTCGTGTTCGCCAAGCTGCAGCGTCGTGGCCTGGCCACCACCATCAAGGCAGCCAAGAAGCTGGTCGAGCGCGAAGAAGGCGAAGTCTGGGACGTCCTGGAAGAAGTCATCCGTGAACATCCGGTGCTGCTGAACCGTGCGCCGACCCTGCACCGTCTGGGCATCCAGGCGTTCGAACCGCTGTTGATCGAAGGCAAGGCCATCCAGCTGCATCCGCTGGTCTGTACCGCATTCAACGCCGACTTCGACGGTGACCAGATGGCCGTCCACGTGCCGCTCTCGCTGGAAGCCCAGCTGGAAGCGCGTGCGCTGATGATGTCCACCAACAACATCCTGTCGCCGGCCAACGGCGAGCCGATCATCGTGCCGTCGCAGGACGTCGTGTTGGGCCTGTACTACATGGCGCGCTCGCTGGTGAACAAGCAGGGCGAGGGCATGGTGTTCGCGAACACCGACGAAGTGAAGCGTGCCTACGACAACCGTCTGGTTGAACTGCACGCCCGCGTCAAGGTGCGCATCGTGCAGGTCGAGCGTGACGAAGACGGCAACAAGGTCAAGAAGACCTCGATCGTCGACACCACCGTCGGCCGTGCGCTGCTGAGCGAGATCATGCCGGAAGGCCTGCCGTTCGAGCTGTGCAACACCGAGATGACCAAGAAGAACATCTCGCGCCTGATCAACCAGAGCTACCGTCTGCTGGGTCTGAAGGACACCGTGGTGTTCGCCGACAAGCTGATGTACACCGGCTATGCCTACGCAACCCGCGCTGGCGTGTCGATCGGCATCGACGACATGCTGATCCCGGACGAGAAGAAGGGCATCCTCGGCGAAGCCGAAGCCGAAGTGCTGGAAATCCAGGAGCAGTACCAGTCCGGTCTGGTCACCGCTGGCGAGCGCTACAACAAGGTGGTCGACATCTGGTCGCGCACCAATGAGCGCATCGCCAAGGCGATGATGGAAACCATTGGTACCGAAAAGGTCGTCGGTAGCGACGGTGAGCTGGTCGACCAGAAGTCGATGAACTCGCTGTACATCATGGCCGACTCCGGTGCCCGTGGTAGCCAGGCGCAGATCCGTCAGCTGGCCGGTATGCGTGGCCTGATGGCGCGTCCGGACGGCTCGATCATCGAGACGCCCATCAAGGCGAACTTCCGTGAAGGCCTGAACGTGCAGGAGTACTTCAACTCCACCCACGGTGCCCGTAAGGGTCTGGCCGATACCGCGTTGAAGACGGCGAACTCGGGTTACCTGACCCGTCGTCTGGTCGACGTGGCGCAGGACGTGGTGATCACCGAGGTGGATTGCGGTACCTCCGAAGGCCTGACCATGACCCCGATCGTGGAAGGCGGCGACGTGGTTGAGCCGTTGAAGGACCGCGTGCTGGGTCGCGTTGTGGCCGAGGATGTGTTCCTGCCGGGCAACGACGAAGATCCGATCGTGACCCGCAACACCGTGCTCGACGAGCAGTGGGTGAACAAGCTGGAAGAAGCCGGCGTGCAGACCATCAAGGTCCGCTCGACGATCACCTGCGCCTCCTCCTTCGGCGTCTGTGGCCTGTGCTACGGCCGCGATCTGGCCCGCGGCCATATCGTCAACATCGGTGAAGCGGTCGGCGTCATCGCCGCACAGTCGATCGGTGAGCCGGGTACCCAGCTGACCATGCGTACGTTCCACATCGGTGGTGCGGCATCGCGTGCGGCTGCGGTCGACAACATCACCGTCAAGACCACCGGTTCGGTGAAGTTCTCCAACCTGAAGCACGTCGAGCAGGCCAGCGGTTCGCTGGTTGCGGTCTCGCGTTCGGGTGAAATCTCCGTGCTCGACCCGCATGGTCGTGAGCGTGAGCGCTACAAGCTGCCGTACGGTGCCAGCATTGGCGTCAAGGACGGTGCGGAAATCAAGGCTGGCCAGACCGTGGCCAACTGGGATCCGCATAACCACCCGATCGTGTCGGAAGTGGCTGGTTTCGTGCGCTTCATCGACTTCATCGATGGCGTGACCGTGATCGAGAAGACCGACGAATTGACCGGTCTGGCCTCGCGCGAAATCACCGATCCGAAGCGTCGTGGCTCGCAGGCCAAGGATCTGCGTCCGCTGGTCCGCATCGTCGATGGCAAGGGCAATGACCTGACCATCCCGGGCACCGACCTGCCGGCGCAGTACCTGCTGCCGCCGCGCTCGATCGTCAACCTGCAGGATGGCGCGCCGGTAGGCGTGGGCGACGTGGTTGCCAAGATCCCGCAGGAAGCCTCGAAGACCCGCGACATCACCGGTGGTCTGCCGCGCGTTGCCGACTTGTTCGAAGCCCGCAAGCCGAAGGACCCGGCGATCCTGGCCGAGCGTTCGGGTATCATCAGCTTCGGCAAGGACACCAAGGGCAAGCAGCGCCTGATCATCAAGGACACCGATGGTTCGGAGCACGAAGAGCTGATTCCGAAGTACCGTCAGATCATCGTGTTCGAAGGTGAACACGTGACCCGCGGTGAAACCGTGGTGGACGGCGAGCCGAGCCCGCAGGACATCCTGCGCCTGAAGGGTGTGGAAGAACTGGCCCGTTACCTGGTCAAGGAAATCCAGGACGTTTACCGCCTGCAGGGCGTGAAGATCAACGACAAGCACATTGAAGTGATCTCGCGTCAGATGCTGCGCAAGGTGGAAATCGTTGACCAGGGCAGCAGCAAGTTCCTCAATGGCGAGCAGGCCGAGCGCCAGCGCGTGATCGAAGAGAACGTGAAGCTGGCTGCCCGCAACGAGCTGCCGGCCCGTTTCGAGCCGGTGCTGCTGGGTATCACCAAGGCATCGCTGGCAACCGAATCGTTCATCTCGGCGGCTTCCTTCCAGGAAACCACCCGCGTGCTGACCGAGGCTGCCGTGCGCGGTACCTCCGATGGCCTGCGCGGCCTGAAGGAAAACGTGATCGTCGGTCGCCTGATTCCGGCCGGTACCGGTCTTGCGTATCATGCGCAGCGCCGCCGTAACGCGTCGGGCCTGACCGATTCGGAAATCGCAACCCTGGCCGGTCCGGTCGTGGTCGCGGAACCCGAAGTTGTTGCACCGGAAGCTGAACAGGCTGCTGGTGAAGAGTAAGTAGTTTGATCGGCCGACCCGCTTGCGGGTCGGCAGTTCGACCTGAACGGGGTATATGGAGATCCCCCTGTAACAGCTCTGGATCAGGGCTGGCTTGGCATGGGCTTGTTTGACTGGGCTCTTGACAAGTTGCTACAATCGTCTGTCTCAGCAGGCCAAAATTTTGGCCTGCTTTACAATTTCCGCATCCTGGCCGTTTTTGCGGCCCCAATCAGAAGAACCTACTGATGGCGACGATCAACCAGCTGGTACGCAAGCCGCGTCAAGCTACCACCTATAAGAGTGCCTCGCCGGCACTCGACAAGTGCCCGCAGCGCCGTGGCGTCTGCACGCGCGTTTACACCACCACTCCGAAGAAGCCGAACTCGGCTCTGCGCAAGGTTGCAAAGGTTCGCCTGACCAACCAGGAAGAAGTGATTTCCTACATCGGTGGTGAAGGCCACAACCTGCAGGAGCACTCCGTGGTCCTGATCCGTGGCGGTCGCGTCAAGGATCTGCCGGGTGTGCGTTACCACACCGTCCGTGGCTCGCTCGATGCCGCCGGCGTTGCCAAGCGTCGTCAGGCGCGTTCCAAGTACGGCGCAAAGCGTCCGAAGGCCTGAGGAATAAGACATGTCACGTAAAGGTAATACTCCCCAGCGTTCGGTCCTGCCGGATCCGAAGCACAAGAGCGAAACCATTGCCCGCTTCATCAACATGGTCATGTTGAGCGGCAAGAAGTCCGTTGCTGAAAAGATCGTCTATGGCGCCATGGACGTGATCGGCGAAAAGAACCCGAACGCAATCGAGCTGGTGCAGAAGGCACTGGACAACGTTGCTCCGGGCGTGGAAGTGAAGTCGCGTCGCGTCGGTGGTGCCACCTATCAGGTGCCGGTCGAAGTGCGTGCATCGCGCAAGATGGCCCTGGCCATGCGTTGGCTGATCGACTCGGCACGTAAGCGTGGCGAGAACACCATGCCGCGCAAGCTGGCCGCTGAACTGCTGGACGCCTCGGAAAACCGTGGCGGCGCCATCAAGAAGCGTGAAGAGACCCACCGTATGGCGGAAGCGAACAAGGCCTTCGCTCACTACCGCTGGTGAGTTGTTGGGGCCTTGGAAACAGGGCCCCTGGCACCCACATAGGTGCTGTTTGTAGCGCTTTGAGCGCTGCTTAAATCCGAAGGCCGCCGCAAGGCGGCGTTCGGCCATCCGAATTCCAAGAAATTGAGAGGCTCCCGTGGCCCGCACCACTCCTATCGAGCGTTACCGTAACTTCGGCATCATGGCTCACATCGATGCCGGCAAGACCACCACGTCCGAGCGCATCCTGTTCTACACCGGCAAGAGCCACAAGCTCGGTGAAGTGCATGACGGCGCCGCCACCATGGACTGGATGGAGCAGGAGCAGGAACGTGGCATCACGATCCAGTCCGCTGCTACCACCGCGTTCTGGAAGGGCATGGACAAGTCCCTGCCGGAGCACCGTTTCAACATCATCGACACCCCCGGGCACGTTGACTTCACCATCGAAGTCGAACGCTCCCTGCGCGTGCTCGACGGTGCGGTGTTCGTGCTGTGCGCCGTTGGTGGCGTGCAGCCGCAGTCCGAGACCGTGTGGCGCCAGGCCAATCGTTACCAGGTGCCGCGCATCGCGTTCGTCAACAAGATGGACCGTACCGGTGCCAACTTCCTGAAGGTCCGTGATCAGCTGAAGGCAAAGCTCGGCGCCGTCGCCGTGCCGATGCAGCTGCCGATCGGTGCTGAAGAAGGCTTCAAGGGCGTGGTCGATCTGCTCAAGATGAAGGCCATCCATTGGGATGAGGCTTCGCAGGGCATGAAGTTCGAGTACGGCGAAATCCCGGCTGATCTGCAGGCAGCGGCTGAAGAAGCCCGCACCTTCATGATCGAAACCGCGGCTGAAGCCAGCGAAGAGCTGATGGAGAAGTACCTGGGCGGCGAAGAGCTGGCCGAGGCCGAGATCATCCAGGCGCTGCGTACCCGTACGCTGGCCGTTGAGATCGTGCCGATGTTCTGCGGTTCCGCGTTCAAGAACAAGGGCGTGCAGGCCATGCTTGACGGCGTGATCCAGCTGCTGCCGTCGCCGATCGACGTGCCGGACGTGAAGGGCACCGACGTTGACGACGACACCATCGAGATGACCCGCAAGTCGGACGACAAGGCGCCGTTCTCGTCGCTGGCGTTCAAGATCATCACCGATCCGTTCGTCGGCGCGCTGACCTTCTTCCGCGTCTACTCGGGCACCTTGAGCGGTGGCGACACCGTTCTGAACTCGGTGAAGAACAAGAAGGAGCGCATCGGCCGCATCCTGCAGATGCACTCCAACAACCGCGAAGAAATCAAGGAAGTGTTGGCGGGTGACATCGCGGCTGCTGTGGGCCTGAAGGACACCACCACTGGTGACACGCTGTGCTCGCTTGAGTCGCCGATCGTGCTCGAGCGCATGGTGTTCCCGGAGCCGGTGATCTCGATGGCTGTCGAGCCGAAGACCAAGTCGGACCAGGAAAAGATGGGTCTGGCACTGGGCCGTCTGGCACAGGAAGATCCGTCGTTCCGCGTCAAGACCGACGAAGAATCCGGCCAGACCATCATCTCCGGCATGGGCGAGCTGCACCTGGACATCATCGTTGACCGCATGAAGCGCGAGTTCAACGTTGAAGCCAACGTCGGCAAGCCGCAGGTTGCGTACCGCGAAACCATCCAGCTGGCTGACGTCAAGTCGGATTACAAGCACGCCAAGCAGTCCGGTGGTAAGGGTCAGTACGGTCACGTCGTGATCGAGCTGTCGCCGATCACCGCTGAAGATCGTGCCGATCCGAAGCTGGCCGGTTCCATCAAGGACGACTTCCTGTTCATCAACGACATCACCGGCGGCGTGATCCCGAAGGAATTCATTCCTTCCGTGGAAAAGGGCTTGCGCGAAACCATCACCAGCGGTCCGCTGGCTGGCTTCCCGGTGGTGGACGTCAAGGTCAAGCTGGTGTTCGGCTCGTACCATGACGTTGACTCCTCGGAAATGGCGTTCAAGCTCGCTTCGTCGATGGCCTTCAAGCAGGGCTTCGCCAAGGCCAAGCCGGTGCTGCTGGAGCCGATCATGAAGGTCGAGATCGTGACCCCGGAGGAATACCAGGGTGACGTGATGGGCGACGTCAGCCGTCGTCGTGGCGTTCTGCAGGGCTCGGGCACCACCGGTGACGGTTCGGCCAGCATCATCAATGCGATGATCCCGCTGGGCGAAATGTTCGGTTACGCCACCGCGCTGCGTTCGCAGACCCAGGGTCGCGCAACCTTCACGATGGAATTCGACCATTACGAGCCGGCGCCGAACAACATCGCCGAAACCGTTATCAAGAAGGGCTGAGTCTTAGACTCAGCCTCTCCCTCCAAGTTTTAGCTAATCAAGGAATTACATATGTCCAAGGGTAAGTTCGAACGTACCAAGCCGCACGTCAACGTCGGCACCATCGGCCACGTCGATCATGGCAAGACCACGCTGACCGCTGCACTGACCAAGATCGGTGCTGAGCGCTTCGGTGGCGAATTCAAGGATTACTCGGCCATCGACGCCGCGCCGGAAGAGAAGGCTCGTGGCATCACGATCTCGACCGCGCACGTTGAGTACGAATCCGCCAACCGTCACTACGCCCACGTCGATTGCCCGGGCCATGCTGACTACGTCAAGAACATGATCACCGGTGCTGCCCAGATGGACGGCGCGATCCTGGTCTGCTCGGCTGCTGACGGCCCGATGCCGCAGACCCGCGAGCACATCCTGCTGTCGCGTCAGGTCGGCGTGCCGTACATCGTCGTGTTCCTGAACAAGGCCGACATGGTTGACGATGCCGAGCTGCTGGAACTGGTCGAAATGGAAGTCCGCGAGCTGCTGAGCAAGTACGACTTCCCGGGCGACGACACCCCGATCGTGCACGGTTCGGCTCGTATGGCGCTGGAAGGCGACCAGAGCGACATCGGCGTGCCGGCCATCCTGAAGCTGGTCGATGCACTGGACAGCTGGATCCCGACCCCGGAGCGTGACGTCGACAAGCCGTTCCTGATGCCGGTGGAAGACGTGTTCTCGATCTCGGGCCGCGGCACCGTGGTGACCGGTCGTATCGAGCGCGGCGTGATCAAGGTCGGCGAAGAAATCGAAATCGTCGGTATCCGTCCGGTCCAGAAGACCACCGTCACCGGTGTGGAAATGTTCCGCAAGCTGCTCGACCAGGGTCAGGCAGGCGACAACGCCGGTCTGCTGCTGCGCGGCACCAAGCGTGACGACGTTGAGCGTGGCCAGGTTCTGGCCAAGCCGGGCTCGATCAAGCCGCACACCCAGTTCGAAGCTGAGGTGTACGTGCTGTCGAAGGACGAGGGTGGCCGTCATACCCCGTTCTTCAAGGGCTACCGTCCGCAGTTCTACTTCCGTACCACCGACATCACCGGCGCTTGCGAACTGCCGGAAGGCGTCGAGATGGTGATGCCGGGTGACAACGTCAAGATGTCGGTCACCCTGATCAACCCGGTGGCAATGGACGAAGGCCTGCGCTTCGCAATCCGCGAAGGTGGCCGTACCGTCGGCGCCGGCGTGGTTGCAAAGATCATCGCCTAATAGCGCTGTGCTTCCTCGCGAAGCAAGGTGTTGAAGAAGGGCGGCCTCCGGGCCGCCCTTTTTTTTGTTTTGTGGGTGGGGTGGTGAGGGGCTGGGGCTTCGTGTGGCGTGCGTGTTTGACGCTTGTGGTTTGGAGAACCTGGCGCTTCAGGGGGCTGGGAGGTTTTGGCGCCAAAAGCTTCAAGGGTCATGAGTTTTGAAGGCTCGCGGCTTCAATTGGCTGAAGAAGCCAGAAGCCGGGAGTCAAATGCCAAAAGCTAAAAGTCAAAAGCTAAAAGTCAAAAGCTTCCCCTCACCCCAACCCCTCTCCCGCGCGCGGGAGAGGGGCTAGTACACCGTCAGCCCGCAGTTCGCTAGCGACCGACGCATTGCGAGCCCCTCTCCCGTTTACGGGAGAGGGGGTGGGGTGAGGGCAGCTTTTCGCGGGAAGTTTGGAGAATCTGAATAGGCTGAGATTGCGGCCAGGATGGATTTGTACTTCCGCTTCGCCGGCGTGGATAATGCCGCTCCCGGCGGAAGTGGCGGGGCGGCGTATTCACATTCGGGCCTGTTCAGGGCTTGCCTGGCTCTGGCCGACGCAGTTGTTGCGCCTGGGGCGGGGTAGGGCGCTTGGCGCAGTACCGTTACGCGAATTCCCCGGCCTTCCCGCTCCCGCGCCTGCCATCTGGCCATTCATCCCGCAGTTAGCCGGGATGCCAGCATCCGCGCAGATCAGCCGCGCAGGTGCCAAGGCCAAAACCCGCTTATACGCGGGAAACCCCGCAAATCCGGCTGTCAGCTGAAGTACCCCATACCTCGGTAGAGGGGTGAGTTGCAATAGGAAAAGAATACTGACAGAATGCACGACCACTCGCGGAAGGGCTCGTTTACGAGAATTCCGCAACCAGCGAAAAGAGGAGCAGGACGCGCCTCGTATTCGCCAGACAAGGACAGGTCGCATGGGAGGCACTCCGTTCAACGGGGTGTTTTTTGTGCGTTTGAACGAGTCTGGGGCGGGCCGGGAAACCGGGCCGCCCTGCTGTTATGAAAGGATTCGCGCGACGGGCAGTGCTTCGGCGCTAAACGTCGTTTTCATGGGGTTCGGCACACATAGGGGCCGAACCTGTCGCTCTTTAGACCCATAGGAATACCGTCATGGCGGACCAAAAGATCCGAATTCGGTTGAAGGCGTTTGATCATCGTTTGATCGACCGTTCGGCCAGCGAGATCGTTGAAACGGCAAAGCGGACCGGCGCGCAAGTGCGTGGCCCGATCCCTCTGCCCACCAAGATCGAGCGTTACACCATCCTCGTCTCCCCGCACGTCGACAAAGACGCGCGTGACCAGTACGAGACCCGCACGCACAAGCGCGTGCTCGATATCGTCGACCCCAACGACAAGACCGTGGACGCGCTGATGAAGCTCGAACTGGCTGCCGGCGTCGACGTTCAGATCAAGCTGACCTGAGGACTACGACCATGACGAAGAAATATTCGTTGGGCTTCGTGGGCCGCAAGGCTGGCATGAGCCGCGTTTTCACTGAAGATGGCCAGTCCATCCCAGTGACCCTGATTGAAGCCACCCCGAACCGCATCGCGCAGATCAAGACCGTTGAAACCGACGGCTACAGCGCAGTGCAGGTGACTGTCGGCGCGCGTCGCGCTGCACTGGTCAACAAGCCGGAAGCTGGTCACCTCGCCAAGGCGAAGGTTGAAGCCGGCCGTGGCCTGTGGGAATTCCGCGTTGAAGACGCACAGATCGGCGATTTCGCCGTCGGTGGCGAAATCAAGGCAGACATCTTTGAAGTCGGCCAGACGGTTGACGTCCAGGGCGTCACCAAGGGTAAGGGCTTCCAGGGCACCATCAAGCGCTACAACTTCCGTATGGGCGATGCAACCCACGGTAACTCGCTGTCGCATCGCGCGCCGGGTTCCTTGGGCCAGCGCCAGACCCCGGGTCGCGTTTTCCCGGGCAAGAAGATGTCCGGCCACATGGGTTCGGTGCAGCAGAGCACGCAGAACCTGGAAGTGGTCAAGGTCGATGTCGAGCGTGGTCTGATTGCCATCCGCGGCGCCGTGCCTGGCGCAGCCGGTGGTGACGTGATCGTGCGTCCGGCTAGCAAGGCATAAGGAGAGATGACGATGGAACTCGTTATCACGGGTAGCAACAACAAGGTCTCGGTCTCCGAAGCCGTGTTCGGTCGCGATTTCAGCGAAGATCTGGTTCACCAGGTCGTCGTTGCTTACCGCAATGCCGCACGTTCGGGCACCAAGGCACAGAAGACGCGTTCTGAAGTGGCTGGTACCACCAAGAAGTCGAAGAAGCAGAAGGGTGGTGGCGCTCGTCACGGTGCCCTGACCGCTCCGATCTTCGTCGGCGGTGGTGTCACCTTCGCGGCCAAGCCGCGTAGCTTCGAACAGAAGGTCAATCGCAAGCAGTATCGCGCCGCCATGTGCGCCATCCTGTCCGAGCTGAACCGCCAGGGCCGCCTGACCATCGTTGAGTCGTTCGATGTCGAAGCGACCAGCACCAAGGCTCTGATCACCAAGCTGGCTGGCCTGGAAGTGGGCAAGCGCCCGCTGATCGTCACCGAAGAAGCTTCCGAGCACCTGTACCTGTCGGCTCGCAACATTCCCTACGTGGAAGTGCGTGACGTGCAGGGTCTGGACCCGGTTTCGCTGGTCGGTGCCGACACGGTCGTCATCACCGCTGACGCGGTCAAGAAGGTCGAGGAGTGGCTGGCATGAGCGCCAACGAAAAAATCTTCAGCGTGCTGCGTGCACCGCGAGTCTCTGAAAAGACCGCGCGCCTGCAGGAAATCTCCAACCAATACGTCTTCGAAGTTTCGAACGAAGCCACCAAGGCCGATGTAAAGGCCGCGGTTGAGCAGCTGTTCGACGTCAAGGTCGAGTCGGTCAATGTGCTGAACGTGAAGGGCAAGAACAAGTCCTTCCGTAACCGTGCAGGCCGCCGCGGCGATTGGCGCAAGGCGTATGTGCGTCTCGCCGATGGCCAGTCCATCGATGTAACGGCCAAGGCCTGAGGTACATCCCATGCCATTGATGAAATTCAAACCCACTTCTCCCGGCCGTCGTTCGGCCGTGCGCGTGGTCACTCCTGATCTGCACAAAGGCGCGCCGCATGCTGCGTTGCTGGAGCCGCAGAGCAAGTCCGGCGGTCGTAACCACCACGGCCGCATCACCACCCGTCACGTGGGTGGTGGTCACAAGCAGCACTACCGTCTGATCGACTTCAAGCGCAACAAGGAAGGCATTCCGGCACGCGTGGAACGTATCGAATACGATCCGAACCGCACTGCCCATATCGCCCTGCTGTGCTACGTCGACGGCGAGCGTCGCTACATCATCGCCCCGAAGGGTCTGAAGGCTGGTGACCAGGTCATCTCGGGCGCTCATGCCCCGATCAAGACCGGTAACACCTTGCCGCTGCGCAACATCCCGGTCGGTACCACCGTCCACGGGATCGAGCTGAAGCCGGGCAAGGGCGCTCAGATCGCTCGTGCTGCTGGTGCAGGCGTGCAGCTGGTCGCTCGTGAAGGTATCTACGCCACCCTGCGTCTGCGCTCGGGTGAAATGCGTAAGGTGCCGATCGAATGCCGCGCCACCATCGGTGAAGTCGGTAACGATGAGCACAACCTGGAAAAGCTGGGCAAGGCTGGTGCCAAGCGCTGGCGCGGCGTCAAGCCGACCGTCCGCGGTGCAGCCATGAACCCGGTGGATCACCCGCACGGTGGTGGTGAAGCCAAGGCCGGCCAGGGTAATCCGCATCCGGTCACCCCGTGGGGTGTTCCGACCAAGGGTTACAAGACGCGTCATAACAAGCGCACTCAGCAGTTCATCGTCCGCGATCGTAGGGGCTAATCGACCATGGCACGTTCACTTAAGAAGGGCCCGTTCGTCGATCACCACCTCGTCAAGAAGGTGGAGGCCGCTGCGGGTAGCAAGAAGCCGATCAAGACCTGGTCGCGCCGTTCGATGATCCTGCCGGAAATGGTAGGCGTCACCATCGCCGTTCATAACGGTAAGAACCACGTTCCAGTGCTCGTTAACGAGAACATGGTCGGCCACAAGCTCGGCGAATTTGCCGTCACCCGGACCTTCAAGGGTCACGGTGGCGACAAGAAGTCGGGCAAGTAAGGAGAGATGACAATGGAAGCGAAAGCAATCCTGCGCTCCGCGCGCATCTCTGCGCAGAAAGCCCGTCTGGTCGCTGACCAGGTGCGCGGTCTGCCGGCCGAGCGTGCGGTCAACCTGCTGAAGTTTTCGGATAAGAAGGCTGCCCACCTGATCAAGAAGGTGGTGGAGTCGGCTATCGCAAATGCCGAAAACAACCAGGGCGCTGACGTCGACGAGCTGAAGGTCCAGACCATCATGGTTGATGAAGGTCCGACCCTGAAGCGTTTCATGGCGCGGGCGAAAGGCCGCGGTACCCGCATCCTCAAGCGCACCAGCCACATCACTGTGGTTGTGGGCGCCGGCAAGTAAGCGGAAAGGATAAAGACCATGGGTCATAAAGTTCATCCGGTTGGTATCCGCCTCGGTATTTCCAAGGACTGGAACTCCAAGTGGTACGCCAACAAGGCCGAGTTTGCTGGTTACCTGGCAGCCGACCTGAAAGTTCGCGAGATGCTGCGCAAGAAGCTTGCTCAGGCTGGCATCTCCAAGATCCTCATCGAGCGTCCGGCAAAGACGGCTCGCGTGACGATCCACACCGCCCGTCCGGGCGTGGTGATCGGCAAGCGTGGTGAGGACATCGAAAAGCTGCGTAAGGAAGTGAGCGAAATGATGGGCGTCCCGGCGCACATCAACGTCACCGAAGTGCGCAAGCCGGAGTTGGACGCACAGCTGGTTGCCGAGTCGATCGCGCAGCAGCTGGAGCGCCGCATCATGTTCCGCCGTGCAATGAAGCGCTCGGTCGGCAACGCGATGCGCCTGGGTGCCCTGGGCATCAAGGTCAACGTCGGCGGCCGCTTGAACGGCGCTGAAATCGCCCGTTCGGAGTGGTACCGCGAAGGCCGCGTGCCGTTGCACACCCTGCGTGCAGATATCGACTACGGTTTCGCTGAAGCCAGCACCACCTACGGCATCATCGGCATCAAGGTTTGGATCTACAAGGGTGAAGTCTTTGATTTCTCCCAGGTTGGCCAGGAAAAGCAGGACGACAGCCCGCGCAACGATCGTAACGATCGCGGCGACCGCGGTGACCGTCCGTCGCGCCCGGCTCGTGAAGCGAGGTAACGGCAATGTTGCAACCCAAGCGAACCAAATACCGCAAGATGTTCAAAGGCCGCAATGACGGTCTGAGCTGGAGCGCGAATGCCGTCAGCTTCGGCGAGTACGGTCTGAAGGCAACTGCCCACGGTCAGCTGACTGCGCGTCAGATCGAAGCGGCTCGCCGCTCGATCAGCCGCTACGTCAAGCGCGGCGGCAAGATGTGGATCCGTGTGTTCCCCGACAAGCCGATCACCAAGAAGCCCATCGAAGTCCGAATGGGTGCTGGTAAGGGTGGCGTGGAATACTGGGTCGCTCAGATCCAGCCGGGCCGCATGATTTATGAAGTCGAGGGTGTGACCGAGGAAGTGGCACGCGAGGCGTTCCGCCTGGCCGCTGCCAAGCTCTCGGTGACCACCACTTTCGTAACCCGGACGGTGCGCTGATGGACATCAAACAACTCCGCGAGAAGTCGGCTGACGAACTCAAGGCCCACCTGACCGACCTGCGTAAGGAGCAGTTCTCGCTCCGTATGCAGCAGGTCACCGGCCAGCTGCCGAAGACCCACGAAACCCGCCGGGTGCGTCGCGAGATTGCTCGCGTCAAGCACCTGATCGGCAGCACGAAGTAAGGATGGCTGCTATGAGCGAAAATACTGAAAAGAAGACGCTGCGCACGGTCGAAGGCCGTGTCGTCAGCAACAAGATGGACAAGACGGTCACCGTGTTGGTGGAGCGCCAGGTCAAGCACCCGTTGTACGGCAAGTACATCAAGCGCTCGTCCAAGCTGCACGCACACGACGCCGACAACGCCTGTAAAGAAGGTGATGTCGTTCGTGTGACCGAGATTGCTCCGATGTCCAAGACCAAGAACTGGCGTGTGGTGGAAGTCATCACGCGTGCGGCTGAATAAGGAGATCTGACTCATGATCCAGATGCAGAGCTACCTTGATGCTGCGGACAATTCCGGTGCCAAGGAACTGATGTGCATCAAGGTGCTTGGTGGTTCCAAGCGCCGTTATGCCCACATCGGCGACATCATCAAGGTCACCGTGAAGGACGCAATCCCGCGCGGCAAAGTCAAGAAGGGTGAAGTGTATGACGCCGTCGTGGTGCGTACCCGCAAGGGTGTGCGTCGCGCCGATGGCTCGCTGATCCGTTTCGACGGCAACGCTGCGGTCCTGCTCAACAACAAGCAAGAGCCGATCGGCACCCGCATCTTCGGACCGGTGACCCGTGAACTTCGTTCCGAGAAGTTCATGAAGATCGTCTCGCTCGCTCCCGAAGTTCTGTGAGCGCCAGGAGATAATCATGGCTAACCGTATCAAGAAGGGCGACCAAGTCGTCGTCAACACCGGCAAGGACAAGGGCAAGCAGGGCGAAGTCGTCCGCGTCGACGGCGATCGTGTGATCGTCGCCAACGTGAACATCGTCAAGCGCCACACCAAGCCGAACCCGCAGGCAGGCGTTGCCGGCGGCGTGGTCGAGCGTGAAGCGTCGATCCATATCTCCAACGTGAATGTGCTGAACCCGGCTTCGGGCAAGGGCGAACGCGTTGGCTTCAAGGTGCTGGAGGATGGACGCAAACTGCGTGTGTTCCGCTCCAGCGGTGAGGCGCTCGACGCCTAAGGACTGACCGATGAATTCACGTCTCGAAAAGTTTTACAAGGAAGAAGTGGTACCGGCGCTGACCAAGCAGTTCGGTTACACCAATCCGATGGAAGTGCCGCGCCTGGTCAAGGTCACCCTGAACATGGGTGTGGGCGAAGCTGCGACCAACAAGAAGGTTCTTGAGAACGCCGTTGCCGACATGACCAAGATCACCGGCCAGAAGCCGGTGGTCACCAAGTCGCGCGTCTCGGTGGCTTCGTTCAAGATCCGTGACGGTTGGCCGATCGGCTGCAAGGTCACGCTGCGTCGTGACACCATGTTTGAGTTCCTGGATCGCCTGATCAACATCTCGCTGCCGCGCGTGCGTGACTTCCGCGGCGTGTCGGGTCGTTCGTTCGACGGTCGTGGCAACTACAACATGGGTGTGAAGGAACAGATCATCTTCCCGGAAATCGACTTCGACGCCGTCGACGCGATCCGCGGTATGGATATCGCCATCACCACCACCGCCAAGACCGACGCGGAAGCGAAGGCGCTGCTCGCAGCGTTCAAGTTCCCGTTCCGTAACTGATTCGTCGAGGATACAGAAATGGCAAAGACCTCAATGGTCAACCGCGACATCAAGCGGAAGAAGCTGGCTCTGAAGTACGCCGACAAGCGTGCAGCTCTGAAGAAGATCGTGTCCTCGGTGGACGCGAGCTACGAAGAGAAGGCTGAAGCCGTGATCAAGTTGTCGAAGCTGCCGCGCGATTCGTCGCCGAGCCGCCATCGCAACCGTTGCGAGCTGTCGGGCCGTCCGCGTGGCGTGTACAGCAAGTTCGGCCTCGGCCGTAACAAGCTGCGCGAAGCCACCATGCGCGGTGACGTGCCGGGCCTGCGCAAGGCAAGCTGGTAAGCAATAACCCTGCCGGGCCGCAAGGCCCGGCCAGGTCACCGGCAGGGCAACCTGAAGGTAAAGCAAATAGTCCGACGCAAGTCGGACTTTTTGTTGTACAATCCCGCTTCTTGCCTGCCCGAAAAGGGTGGCAAGTGCGTCAAGGGCCCTGGCCCATCCCAGGAAAACACAAGATTTTCGCGAAAGCGGATATCGGTGCACTCAAAGGTATCTACATGAGCATGACTGATCCCATCGCCGACCTGCTGGTCCGCATTAAAAATGCGGCCGCGGTTGGCAAGCAGACGGTGAAAGCCCCGTCGTCCAAGGTCAAGGTGGCTATTGCCCAGGTCCTGAAGGACGAGGGTTACATCAGCGACCTGCGCGTCAACAACATCGAAAACAACAAGGCCGAGCTTGAAATCGTCCTGAAGTATTTCGAAGGCAAGCCGGTCATCGCGACCCTGAAGCGCTTCTCGCGTTCGGGTCTGCGCCAGTACCGTGGCAAGTCTGAACTGCCGAAGGTCCTGAACGGCCTGGGTATCGCCATCATTTCCACCTCCAAGGGCATCATGACTGATGCGCAGGCGCGCCAGTTGGGCGTCGGCGGCGAAGTCCTGTGCTTCGTGGCCTAAGGGAAGGAGTCCACTATGTCCCGCGTAGCCAAGAAGCCGATCAACCTGCCCAAGGGCGTTGAACTGACCATCCAGCCGGAAGTTGTGAGCGTGAAGGGCCCGAAGGGCACCCTGTCGCTGAACAAGACCGCTGGCGTTGAAATCACTCTCGACAACGGCGTTGCCACGCTGAGCCCGAAGGACCTGTCCTTCGACGCACTGGCTGGCACCGTGCGTGCGATCCTGGCCAACATGGTGCAGGGCGTGTCCGAAGGCTTCGAGCGCAAGCTGGAGCTGGTCGGCGTGGGTTACCGCGCTGCCATGCAGGGCAAGGACCTGAACCTGTCGCTGGGCTTCTCCCACCCTGTCCTGTTCGTGGCGCCGGAAGGCATCACCCTGTCGACCCCGACGCAGACGGAAATCGTCGTGCAGGGCGTGGACAAGCAGGTTGTCGGTGAAGTCGCCGCCAAGATCCGTGGTTTCCGTCCGCCGGAGCCCTATAAGGGCAAGGGTGTGAAGTACGCCGGTGAAGTCATCATTCGCAAGGAAGCCAAGAAGGCCTAATTCTTAGGTTTTCAGCTTTCGAGGATAAAGAAAATGAACAAGAACATCGCCCGTCTGCGTCGCGCCAAGTCGACCCGTTCGCACATCCGTACCCTGGGTGTTGCGCGCCTGTCGGTCCTGCGCACCGGTCAGCACCTGTACGCACAGATCTTCACCGCCGACGGCTCGCTGGTGCTGGCTGCTGCCAACACCGCACAGGCCGACGTCAAGGAAGGCCTGAAGAGCGGCAAGAACATGGAAGCCGCCACCAAGGTTGGCAAGCTGATTGCAGAGCGCGCCAAGGCTGCTGGTATCGAGAAGGTCGCTTTCGACCGCTCGGGCTACCGCTACCACGGTCGCATCAAGGCTCTTGCTGATGCTGCCCGCGAAGGCGGCCTGCAGTTCTAAGCAATACAGGAAAGGGGCCTTTGGCCCCTTTCCGCCTGCCTGCCGGTACGGGTTTGTACCGGGCGCCTTTCGTTCTTCTGCAGCGTCTGGCGAAACATCGCTTCAACTCACAACCATAAGCGGCATCGAGCCGTACATACCCAATCAATCAAGGAATCGAAATGGCAGAAGAGCGTCAGCAGCGGGGTCGCGATCGCGACCGTAACCGCGAAGAGAAAATCGACGACGGCATGATCGAGAAGCTGGTCGCGGTCAACCGCGTCAGCAAGACCGTCAAGGGTGGTCGCCAGTTCACCTTCACCGCACTGACCGTGGTCGGTGATGGCGAAGGCAAGGTCGGCTTCGGTTATGGCAAGGCGCGCGAAGTGCCGGTCGCCATCCAGAAGTCGATGGAGCAGGCCCGCAAGAACCAGGTCAGCGTTGATCTGAACAACGGCACGTTGTGGCACACCATCAAGGATGGTCACGGCGCTGCTCGCGTGTTCATGCAGCCGGCTTCGGAAGGTACTGGCGTCATCGCCGGTGGTGCCATGCGCGCCGTGCTGGAAGCCGTTGGCGTGAAGAACGTCCTGGCCAAGGCAACCGGTTCGCGTAACCCGATCAACCTGGTCCGTGCCACCCTGAAGGGTCTGGCCGGCGCACAGTCCCCGGCCCGTATTGCTGCCAAGCGCGGCAAGAAGTTGGAGGATCTGAACCATGGCTAATGAAACCGTCAAGACCGTGAAGGTCCGCCTGGTGCGTGGCCTGCGTGGCACCCAGTCGCGTCACCGCCTGTCGGTGCGTGCCCTGGGCCTGAACAAGCTCAATGATGTGCGTGAACTGAAGGACAGCCCGCAGGTTCGCGGTCTGATCAACAAGGTTCAGTACCTCGTCCAGGTTGAGGAGTAATCGACCATGACTATGCGTCTCAATGAACTGAGCCCGGCACCGGGCGCCCGCACCGAGCGCACCCGCGTCGGCCGCGGTATCGGCTCCGGCCTGGGCAAGACCTGCGGCCGCGGCCACAAGGGTTCGTTCGCTCGCAAGGGCGGCGGCAAGATCAAGGCTGGCTTCGAAGGCGGCCAGACCCCGATGCAGCGTCGTCTGCCGAAGATCGGCTTCTTCTCGCACAAGGCCAAGGACACTGCTGAAGTGCTGTCCTACCACCTTGATCGCCTGGAAGCTGGTGAGATCGACGTGGCCGCACTGCGTGCTGCCAAGCTGATCCCGACGGCAGCAAAGAAGGTCAAGATCGTCCTGAAGGGCGAGCTGAGCAAGGCGTTCACCCTGAAGGGTGTTTCCGCCACTGCTGGCGCCAAGGCCGCGATTGAAGCTGCCGGCGGCAGCGTACAGGAGTAACTGGAACATGGCGCAAGCTGGCATCGGTAAACTCGCGGCAGGGGCAGGTAAGTTCACGGAACTTCGCCAGCGCCTCCTGTTCGTACTTGGGGCATTGCTCGTCTATCGCATCGGCTGTTATGTGCCGGTGCCGGGCGTCAATCCCGATGCCATGCTTGCGCTGATGCAGGCGCAGGGCGGCGGTATCGTGGACATGTTCAACATGTTCTCGGGCGGCGCCCTGCACCGTTTCAGTATCTTCGCGTTGAATGTGATGCCGTATATCTCGGCATCCATCGTGATGCAGCTGGCGGTCCACATCTTCCCGGCCCTGAAGGCCATGCAGAAGGAAGGTGAGTCTGGCCGTCGCAAGATCACGCAGTATTCGCGCATTGGCGCGGTGCTCCTGGCGGTGGTGCAGGGCGGCAGTATTGCGCTGGCACTGCAGAACCAGGTGTCGCCGGGCGGTGCACCGGTGGTTTATGCGCCGGGCATGGGCTTCGTGTTGACCGCGATCATCGCGCTCACCGCAGGCACCATCTTCCTGATGTGGGTGGGTGAGCAGGTGACGGAGCGGGGCATCGGCAACGGTGTATCGCTGATCATCTTCGCCGGTATCGTGGCTGGCCTGCCGGCTGCCGTGATCCATACCGTCGAAGCCTACCGTGACGGCAACATGAGCTTCATCTCGTTGCTGATCATCGTGCTGGTGGTGCTGGCTTTCACCTACTTCGTGGTGTTCGTCGAGCGCGGTCAGCGCCGCATCACGGTCAATTACGCCCGCCGTCAGGGTGGTCGTAATGCTTACATGAACCAGACCTCGTTCCTGCCGTTGAAGCTCAACATGGCGGGTGTGATCCCGGCCATCTTTGCTTCCAGCATCCTTGCCTTCCCGGCAACGCTGGCGATGTGGTCCGGCCAGGCCAGCTCGGCCACGTGGCTGCAGAAGGTGGCAAATGCGCTGGGCCCGGGCGAGCCGCTGCACATGATCGTGTTCGCTGCGCTGATCAGTGGTTTTGCGTTCTTCTACACCGCGCTGGTGTTCAATTCGCAGGAAACCGCTGACAACCTGAAGAAGTCGGGCGCGCTGATTCCAGGCATCCGTCCGGGCAAGGCAACTGCTGATTACATCGATGCCGTGCTGACCCGTCTGACCGCTGCTGGTTCGCTGTACCTGGTGATCGTCTGTCTGCTGCCGGAAATCATGCGTACCCAGCTCAATGCCTCCTTCTACTTCGGCGGCACCTCGCTGCTGATCGTGGTGGTGGTGGTGATGGACTTCATTGCGCAGGTCCAGGCACATCTGATGTCGCACCAGTACGAGAGCCTGTTGAAGAAGGCCAACCTGAAGGGTGGCAACCGCGGCGGCTTTGCACGCGGCTGATTCACCGGTTATACTTGTTGCTTAATTACGCGAAACCCGCCCTGGTCAACCGGGCGGCTTTCCAAACAGAAGGGCGGCCCCTGCAGCGGTTTCGGGTGGGGGTGTGATGTGGTTGTTCCGCGCGGGAGTAGCGCGGGCGGCTCGGAGATGACTCTCCTTGCCAGGCACATCCGGCGCCGGAGCATGGGCACACTCCCCACGCCGGGTCTGTGGAACGTTATGTTCCACGACTTCCAAGCAAACCGAAGCCTTGTTAGTATCGCTAGTTCACTTTTTTGATCCATCCTGCCGGATTGGCGCGCCTTTTGGTGCGCAGTCGGCCATCACTCAGCTGGAGAACCGCGTCATGGCGCGTATTGCAGGCGTCAACCTGCCAGCCCAGAAGCACGTCTGGGTCGGGTTGCAAAGCATTTACGGCATCGGCCGTACCCGTTCGAAGAAGGTCTGCGAAGTCGCAGGCGTTGCTTCGACCACCAAGATCCGCGATCTGTCGGAACCGGAAATCGATCGTCTGCGCCTGGAAGTGGGCAAGTACATCGTTGAAGGCGATCTGCGTCGCGAAATCGGCATTGCCATCAAGCGCCTGATGGACCTGGGCTGCTACCGCGGCCTGCGTCACCGTCGTGGTCTCCCGCTGCGTGGTCAGCGCACCAAGACCAATGCACGTACCCGTAAGGGTCCGCGCAAGGCTCTGAAGAAGTAAGGGACCTAGATAATGGCTAAGCCCGCTGCTGCAAAAACCAAGAAGAAGATCAAGCGCGTCATCACTGATGGCGTTGCCCACGTCCACGCTTCGTTCAACAACACCATCGTGACCATCACCGACCGTCAGGGCAATGCACTGTCCTGGGCGACCTCCGGTGGCGCTGGCTTCCGTGGTTCGCGTAAGTCGACTCCGTTCGCCGCTCAGGTTGCCGCCGAAAAGGCTGGCAAGGCTGCGCTGGATTACGGCCTGAAGTCGCTGGAAGTCCGCATCAAGGGTCCGGGTCCGGGCCGTGAGTCGGCCGTACGTTCGTTGAACAACGTCGGCTATAAGATCACCAACATCATCGACGTGACGCCAATCCCGCACAACGGGTGCCGTCCGCCGAAGAAGCGTCGCGTCTAAAGGAGCGATAAGAAATGGCTCGTTATATCGGTCCTACCTGTAAGCTCGCCCGCCGCGAAGGCGCCGACCTCTCCCTGAAGAGCCCGGCCCGCGCGTTGGATTCCAAGTGCAAGCTGGAGCAAAAGCCCGGCCAGCACGGCGCCACTGCCCGTAAGGGCAAGCTGTCCGACTACGCTACCCAGCTGCGCGAAAAGCAGAAGGTCAAGCGTATCTACGGTCTGCTGGAGCGTCAGTTCCGCAACTACTACAAGAAGGCCTCGACCAAGAAGGGCAACACCGGCGAGAACCTGCTGCAGTTGTTGGAAACCCGTCTGGACAACGTCGTCTACCGCATGGGCTTCGCAGTGACCCGTCCGGCTGCTCGTCAGCTGGTCTCGCACCGCGGCGTCACGGTCAATGGCAAGTCGGTCAACCTGGCTTCGTACCAGATCAAGGCCGGCGACGCGATTGCGCTGTCTGAAAAGGCTGCCAAGCAGCTGCGCGTCCAGGAAGCCCTGGTCGTTGCCGAGCAGCACGACCTCAGCCCGTCGTGGGTCGAAGTCGATTCGAAGAAGTTCAGCGGCGTCTTCAAGGCTGTGCCGGATCGTGCGGACCTGCCTGCGGATATCAACGAAGCGCTGATCGTCGAGTTGTATTCGAAGTAATTCACAATGGAGAACCTCCGGGTTGCACCGGAGGTTCGCAGGAGAACCCGCAACATGACGGTTACCGCAAACCAGGTTCTGCGTCCTCGCGGTCCGCAGATCGAACGCCTTACCGAGACCCGCGCCAAGGTCGTGATCGAACCCTTGGAGCGTGGTTACGGGCATACGCTGGGCAACGCCCTGCGTCGCGTGCTGCTGTCGTCCATCCCGGGCTTCGCCATTACCGAAGTCGAGATCGACGGCGTGTTGCACGAGTACACCACTCTGGAAGGCCTGCAGGAAGACGTGCTTGACGTCCTGCTGAACCTGAAAGACGTGGCGATCCGTATGCACACCGGCGACAGCGCCACCGTTTCCCTGTCCAAGCAGGGTCCGGGTGTTGTCACCGCTGCCGACATCAAGGTTGACCACAACGTCGAAGTGATCAACGGCGACCATGTGATCTGCAACCTGACCAAGGACACTGCGATCAACATGCGTCTGAAGGTCGAGCGTGGCTTCGGCTACCAGCCGGCTGCCGCACGTCGTCGTCCGGACGAAGAATCGCGTGCGATTGGTCGTCTGGTGCTGGACGCTTCGTTCTCGCCGGTCCGCCGCGTCGCTTATGCGGTGGAAGCCGCTCGCGTCGAACAGCGTACCGATCTGGACAAGCTGGTCATTGATATCGAAACCAACGGCACGATCGATGCCGAGGAAGCTGTCCGCACTGCGGCCGACATCCTCAGTGATCAGCTGTCGGTGTTCGGTGATTTCACCCACCGCGACCGCGGTGCAGCCAAGCCGGCCAACAACGGCGTGGATCCGGTGCTGCTGCGCCCGATCGACGACCTGGAGCTGACCGTGCGTTCGGCCAACTGCCTCAAGGCTGAGAGCATCTATTACATCGGCGATCTGATCCAGAAGACCGAAGTTGAACTGCTCAAGACCCCGAACCTCGGCAAGAAGTCGCTGACCGAGATCAAGGAAGTGCTGGCCCAGCGCGGTCTGTCGCTCGGCATGAAGCTGGAGAACTGGCCGCCGGCCGGTGTCGCCGCTCACGGCATGCTCGGCTGATAAGCAATACCTGTTCCCCCGCATGGGCGACCATGCGGGGGAATATTGTTTCAGCAGTACCCGCATTGACGGTTAAACAACGCCGCAATGCCGGTCGTCCAGGACGGGCGACCAGGACCACCCGCAGTCCACTTTCAACGCCAGGATGGCGACAACGAAGTCCAACGTCTCACCATTAACCAAGGAATATACCCATGCGTCACATGAAGTCGGGCCGCAAGTTCAACCGTACCAGCGCCCACCGCGAAGCAATGTTCAAGAACATGGCTGCGTCGCTGTTCAAGCACCAGCTGATCAAGACCACCCTGCCGAAGGCCAAGGAACTGCGCCGCGTTGCCGAGCCGCTGATCACCCTGGCCAAGGTTGATTCGGTTGCCAACCGTCGTCTGGCGTTCGCCCGCCTGCGTGACAAGGAAGCCGTAGGCGTCCTGTTCACCATCCTGGGCCCGCGCTACGCCAACCGTCCGGGCGGCTACCTGCGTCTGCTGAAGTGCGGCTTCCGCGCTGGCGACAACGCTCCGATGGCTTACGTTGAACTGGTTGACCGTCCGGTCGCCGTTGCGGAAGAAGTCGGCGAGTAATCGCACGCTTCCGTCCATCGACGGATGCAAGAGAAGCCCGGCCTACGCCGGGCTTTTTCGTTCATGTGGTTACGGCTGCCATCACTGCTGATCGCGCGCGGGCGGCCTGCTACTCTTGTTGCATTGTTCACTCCGGAAAGTTGCGATGAACCCTTTGCGTTGGAGTTTCCGTGCGCAGTGCCTGCTGGGCTTTTTGACCTGTGCCGGCCTGCTCGCATTTGCGATCTACATGCAGATCCAGATGGGGCTGGAGCCGTGCCCGCTGTGCATCTACCAGCGCATCGCATTTGCCGCCGTCGGCGTGTTGTTCCTGCTCGGTGCGCTGCACGGGCCGTCCAGTCGCGGCGGGCGTGCCGGCTATGGCGTCTTGACGTTCCTGGCAGCCGTGGTGGGCATCGGCATCGCCGGGCGCCACGTTTACGTGCAACTGTTGCCGAAGGACCTGGGCAGCAGCTGCGGCCCGCCGCTAAGCTTCCTGGCCGAAACCATGGGCCCGTTCGAAGTGTTCCGTACCGTGCTGACCGGCACCGGTGACTGCGGCAACATCGATTGGACCTTCCTCGGCCTGAGCATGCCGATGTGGAGCCTGGTGTGGTTCGTATTGCTTGCGGGTTGGGCGCTGTATGCCGGCCTGCGTACACGCAAGAAACGTTTGATCTGACTCTCTCACTTATTCAACTGGTATCTGCATGAACGCTTCCTCCTCCCCGTCATCCGTCGCCACCGCCAGCAGCTGGGCGCCGGATAGCTGGCGTGGCAAGCCCGCGCTGCAGATGCCGACCTACCCCGATGCGCAGGCGCTGGAAGAGGCGCTCAGCGAGTTGCGACAGCTGCCGCCGCTGGTGACCTCGTGGGAGATCTTCGCGCTCAAGCAGCAGCTGGCCGAGGCGCAGGAAGGCAAGCGTTTCCTGCTGCAGGGCGGTGACTGCGCTGAGAACTTCGTCGACTGCGAATCGGGCACGATTTCCAACCGGCTCAAGGTGTTGCTGCAGATGAGCCTGGTGATGGTGCATGGTCTGCGCATGCCGGTGATCCGGGTTGGCCGCTTCGCCGGGCAGTACGCCAAACCGCGTTCGGCCGATACCGAAACCCGTGACGGGGTGACCTTGCCCAGCTATCGCGGCGACGTGATCAATGCGCCGGCCTTCACCGAGGCGGCACGCGTGCCGGATCCGCAGCGGATGATCACCGCGCACTCGCGCTCGGCGCTGACCATGAACTTCGTGCGTGCGTTGATCGATGGCGGCTTCGCCGACCTGCACCACCCCGAATACTGGAACCTGGCGTGGATGCGCTGCTCGCCGCTGGCCGAGGAGTACCAGAAGATGGTGGCCTCGATCGGTGACGCGGTGCGCTTCATGGAGACCCTGTCGGGCTCGCAGGTGCACAACCTCAACCGCGTCGATTTCTACACCTCTCACGAGGCCTTGCTGCTGCCGTACGAGCAGGCGCTGACCCGGCAGGTGCCGCGGCAGAACGGTTGGTTCAACCTGAGCACGCACTACCCGTGGATCGGCATGCGCACCGCCGCGCTGGATGGCGCGCATGTCGAGTACCTGCGTGGCGTGCGTAACCCGATCGCGATCAAGGTGGGGCCGTCGGTGCAGCCGGATCAACTGCTGCGCCTGATCGATGTGCTGAACCCGGAAGATGAGCCGGGCCGTCTGAGCTTCATCCACCGCATGGGCGCAGCGCAGATTGCCGACAAGCTGCCGCCGCTGCTGGATGCGATCAAGCGCGATGGTCGTCGCGTGCTGTGGGTCTGCGACGCCATGCACGGCAATACCGAGAGCACCAGCAACGGCTATAAGACGCGTCGCTTCGACAACATCCGCAGTGAGGTCGAGCTGTCCTTCGACCTGCATGCAGCGGCCGGTACGCGCCTTGGAGGCGTGCACCTGGAGCTGACTGGTGAGGATGTCACCGAGTGCACCGGCGGCGCACGTGAGCTCACCGAACGCGATCTGGAGCGTGCCTACCGTTCCAGTGTCGACCCACGCCTGAACTACGAGCAGTCGCTGGAAATCGCCATGGCCATCGTCCGCAAGCAAGGCTGACGGACGCACGGTAGTGCCGAGCCATGCTCGGCAGAGGCTTGCCCCGTAAATCTGCAGCCCAGGTGTAGTGCCGAGCCATGCTCGGCAGGGGCGTTACCGGTAAGGCCACATGCCGAGCATGGCTCGGCACTACAAGTGGGGCCTTGGTTCACCGACGGACGTTCTTGGTCGCCAGCCTCAGGCTGTAGCGATGTCCAGTCAAAAACTGCGCCTCGGGCGTTTCTCGCTGCCCAGCAACATCTATTCAATCACCACGGTAACCGCAGGGCGTGTGCCGCTGTTTGCGAATCGCAAGAACGCCGAGCAGGTCATTGAGGCGTTGCGACACTGCGAACTCGCCGACATTTGTCACAACCTTGCCTGGGTGGTAATGCCCGATCACCTGCATTGGCTGCTGCAGCTTCAATCCGGATCGCTGGGTGGGTGCATGCAGCGCTTGAAATCGCGGTCAGCAAGGTCTGTTGGTGGCGCAGGTTCCATCTGGCAGACCGGCTATCACGATCATGCAATCAGGCGCGATGAATCACTGCGTGGCGTAGCTAACTATCTGCTGCACAACCCGGTGCGGGCAGGCCTATGCGAACGGCCGCAGGACTATCCATATGCTTGGTGCAGATGGGGCTGGCAGCTCTGATGTTCTGATGTAGTGCCGAGCCATGCTCGGCAAGATGCGTTACCGGTAATGCCCAATGCCGAGCATGGCTCGGCACTACAGGTGAAGCGTTCGGGATTGTCAGGCAGGCCCAATGCCGAGCATGGCTCGGCAGTACAGGTGGGGCGTTTGGCATTTTGGGGCAGGCCCAATGCCGAGCATGGCTCGGCACTACAGGTGAAGCGTCAGCGCTTGCGGTGGCGCTTGCCCAGGTCGCGGGCCAGTACCCAGACGACCAGCAGGTTAACCGCCAGCAGCAGCCAGGAGGCCCAGCCGGGGTGTTTGACGATGGCGTAGAAGTCCAGCGGCAGGTAGAGCGCGGCGGAGATGCAGCCCAGCCATGAGGCCCAGGCCTTGGCGCGCCACAGGCCCCAGGCTTCAAGCACGCGCAGCAGCCCGTAGCCGACCAGTACAGCGGCGCCGAGGTGAACAGTATCGGGGGTGATCATGCCCAGCAACGAGGAGAACGCGCCGTTCTCGGGGTCACCACCTGCGCGGTGGATCAGGGCATTGATGATGTTGCGAAGCGGAGCCGGCCCGGATATCTCCAGGCCCGCCGCAGCGAGAAAGGCCAGTACGGCCTTTCCCGCTTCCAGCAGCGCGATGGCTGCCAGTCCCGGATGCGCATGCGGATCCGGGTTGTAGGGCGTTTTGTCAGTCAAGACAATCAGCCGCCGCGCGACGCCTTCTTGCGGTCGCTTTCGGTCAGGAACTTCTTGCGCAGACGAATTTCCTTCGGGGTGATTTCCACCAGCTCGTCGTCGTCGATGAAGTCCAGGGCCTGTTCCAGCGAGAACTTGATCGCCGGGGTCAGCTGGATCGCATCGTCCTTGCCCGAAGCGCGCATGTTGGTCAGCGGCTTGGTCTTGATCGCGTTGACGGTCAGGTCGTTGTCCTTGGAGTGGATGCCGATCAGCTGACCTTCGTACACGTTGTCGCCTTCAGCAGCGAACAGCTTGCCGCGTTCCTGCAGCGGGCCCAGCGAGTAAGCCGGGGTTGCGCCCGGGGCATTGGCGATCATCACGCCGTTCAGGCGCTTGGCGATGGCGCCCTGTTCCTTCGGGCCGTAATGGTCGAACACGTGGAACAGCAGGCCAGAACCCTGGGTCAGGGTCTTGAACTCGTTCTGGAAGCCGATCAGGCCACGCGCCGGGATCTTGAAATCAAGGCGAACACGGCCCTTGCCGTCGGACTCCATGTTCTCAAGCAGGCCCTTGCGGGTGCCCAGCTTTTCCATCACGCCGCCCTGGTGCTGCTCTTCGATATCGACGACCAGCTGCTCGATCGGCTCCATGGCCTGGCCGTCGATCTGCTTGATGATGACTTCCGGGCGCGACACGGCCAGCTCGTAGCCTTCACGACGCATGGTTTCGATCAGCACCGACAGGTGCAGCTCGCCACGGCCGGAGACCAGGAACTTGTCGGCGTCTTCAAGCTGCTCGACCTTCAGTGCAACGTTGTGCACGGTCTCGCGCTCCAGGCGCTCCTTCAACTGGCGGCTGGTCAGGAACTTGCCGCCGGACAGGTCCTTGTTGCCTGCGAACGGCGAGTTGTTGACCTGGAAGGTCATCGAGATGGTCGGCTCGTCGACGGTCAGCGGCGGCAGCGCTTCCGGGGTGTCCAGGGCGCAGACGGTGTCGGAGATGGTCAGTTCCTGGATGCCGGAGATGGCGATGATGTCGCCAGCCTGTGCTTCCTCGACTTCGATGCGCTCCAGGCCCATGAAGCCCAGCACCTGCAGGACCTTGCCCTGGCGCTTCTTGCCTTCACGGTCGATGACGGCGACGGCCTGGTTCTTCTTGACCTTGCCGCGCTGGATGCGGCCAATGCCGATCACGCCGACGAAGTTGTTGTAGTCCAGCTGGCTGATGCGCATCTGGAACGGGCCGTCGGCCTCGACTTCCGGCACCGGCACGTACTTCATGATCGCTTCGTACAGCGGGGTCATGTCGCCGTCGCGGACGGTGTCTTCCAGGCCGGCGTAGCCGTTCAGGCCCGAGGCGTAGACGATCGGGAAGTCGAGCTGCTCATTGGTGGCACCGAGCTTGTCGAACAGGTCGAACACCTGGTCGATGACCCACTCCGGACGGGCGCCCGGGCGGTCGACCTTGTTGACCACGACGATCGGCTTGAAGCCCATCGCGAAGGCCTTCTGGGTGACGAAGCGGGTCTGCGGCATCGGGCCGTCCATCGCGTCAACCAGGATCAGCACCGAGTCGACCATGGACAGCACGCGCTCCACTTCGCCGCCGAAGTCGGCGTGTCCCGGGGTGTCGACGATGTTGATCCGGTTTTTGGTGCCGGTCTTCTTGTCTTCCCAGGTAATGGCCGTGTTCTTGGCCAGGATGGTGATGCCGCGTTCCTTTTCCTGGTCGTTGCTGTCCATCACGCGCTCGGCGAGTACCGTGCGCTCGGACAGGGTGCCGGACTGCTTGAGCAGCTGGTCGACGAGGGTGGTCTTGCCATGATCGACGTGGGCGACGATGGCGATGTTGCGAAGATTTTCGATGGACATGCGAAAGACGGCCAGCCGGTGCCGTGAAATGGGGAAAATGAGTTCAGCATTATAGCGCTATGTGGCCGCTGTGCGAAATTCAACGTTCAGACTCGTCTGATTGCCCATTCAGGCTGGGACAGTTCATGCTGCTGCGGAGGGGCAGCAGCACGGGCGGAGCCGGGTGTAAACTAGCTGGCTATTGAGAGTCGTCTTCTTTACTAAGGATTTTCCATGTCGCTGATCGCCAATTTCGACACCTCCCGCGGCCTGATCAAGGTCGAGCTGTACGCCGACAAGGCGCCGCTGACCGTGGCCAACTTCGTCAACCTGATCAAGCATGGCTTCTATGACGGCCTGGCGTTCCACCGCGTGATCGCCGACTTCATGGTCCAGGGCGGCTGCCCGGAAGGCTCCGGCCGTGGCGGCCCGGGCTACCGTTTTGAAGACGAAACCAAGAACGGCGTGCGCCACGAGCGCGGCGTTCTGTCCATGGCCAATGCCGGCCCGAACACCAACGGCAGCCAGTTCTTCATCACCCACATCAAGACCGATTGGCTCGATGGCAAGCACACCGTGTTTGGCAAGGTGCTCGAAGGCTTGGACGTGGTTGACGCGATCCAGCAGGGCGATGCGATCAACAAGATCACCCTGGAAGGCGATACCGACGCCGTGCTGGCCGCCAAGGCCGACCGCGTCGCCGAGTGGAACAAGATCCTCGCCGCCTGATTGACGCCGACGGCCACCTGACAAGGTGGCCGTTTCTGATTCCAGCCCGGCCAGCGCAGCTGCGCGTGCCCGGCTTTACCCCACACCCGCTTCTTAGCAGAGGAAACCCCCCATGAAAGCACCCGTTCGTGTTGCCGTAACCGGCGCTGCCGGCAATATCGGTTATGCACTGCTGTTCCGCATCGCTTCTGGCGAAATGCTGGGCAAGGATCAGCCGGTCATCCTGCAGCTGCTCGAAATCGACAACGAAAAGGCCCAGGCCGCCCTGCAGGGTGTGGTCATGGAACTGGAAGACTGCGCGTTCCCGCTGCTGGCCGGCGTGGTGACCACCGCTGACCCGCTGGTGGCCTTCAAGGACGTTGACGTCGCCCTGCTGGTCGGCGCACGCCCGCGCGGCCCGGGTATGGAGCGCAAGGACCTGCTGCTCGAGAACGCCAAGATCTTCACCGTGCAGGGCAAGGCCCTGAACGCCGTCGCCAAGCGTGACGTCAAGGTGCTGGTGGTCGGCAACCCGGCCAACACCAATGCCTACATCGCGATGAAGTCGGCGCCGGACCTGAACCCGCGCAACTTCACCGCCATGCTGCGCCTGGACCACAACCGCGCCCTGAGCCAGCTGGCTGCCAAGACCGGCAAGACCGTGGAGAGCTTCGAGCAGTTCACCGTGTGGGGCAACCACAGCCCGACCATGTACCCGGACTACCGCTTCGCCACCACCGGCGGCGCCAAGGTCGGCGAGCTGATCAACGATCAGGAATGGAACGCCAACACCTTCATCCCGACCGTCGGCAAGCGCGGCGCAGCGATCATCGCCGCCCGCGGCCTGTCCTCGGCTGCGTCGGCCGCCAATGCCGCCATCGACCACATCCATGACTGGGTGCTGGGTAGCAACGGCAAGTGGGTGACCATGGGCGTGCCGTCCGACGGCTCCTACGGCATCCCGGAAGGCGTCGTGTTCGGTTTCCCGGTGACCACCGAGAACGGCGAGTACACCATCGTCAAGGACCTGCCGATCGACGACTTCTCCAAGAAGTACATCGACATCACCCTGGGTGAGCTGGAAGAAGAGCGTGCTGGCGTTGCCGACCTGCTTTGATTGCTGACAAGATCGTTTGGTGATATAGAGGTCGGGTACAACCCGGCCTCTTTTTGTCTAATTGCTTTCTACGGGGCGGGGGAGAGGTCTCAAGATCAAAACCTGGGAGGAAGTAAATGAATAAGGCATGGAATCTGCTGTGTTTATTCTCTTTGGCCCTGCTGGCAGCCCCTGCTCTGGCGTTGGAAAGCTCTGAGGAGGTTGGCGCAGATCAACCTTTGTATTGCAGTGCGTACATGTACCGGATACTTCCGGGGGATTTCAATTTCTGCGTCGCCCGGAAATTGTGGTTCAAGGGAAAGACCGACCAGTCGATTGAGTACCTGGAACTTGCTTCCGGTTGGGGGAGCAAGGCGGCCCAGCAAGCTTTGGGCGTCGCCTATTTCAACGGTGATCGCATTTCCAAAGATCGCGCCCTGGGCTTGGCATGGCTGAAACTCTCCGCCGAGCGGGGGGATGCCACTGCCAATGCTCTGTATGCCTCAGCGTCGAACTCAGCGTCGAACGAGGAACGAGAGGTTGCCTTCCGTTATTTCGATGATCTTCGAGGGCGTTATTCCGATGAAACAGCAGCTCGCAGGGCTGACCAACGCTATCGTCGAGAGCTTTACGCGCTTGAACATGAAATGGCAGGCGGCAGTGTTTACGGCCGCGGTGCCTGCATCGAGGGGATGGCGCAACTGGCGAATCTGCAGGCCTCGCTAATGGGCTTTGAGGATGTTATGAATCCGACCAACACCTGCACCATGGCCAGTGAACAGCACATGCTGGCGGAGTTGGAGCGGCGTTATGAAGTCTACTTTTCAGGCTGGAAAGGCACTGTCACCACAGGTGACGCGGAGTCAGCACGGGTTCCTCCGTCGCTTTAGTTGTTCTGGAAACCTGCGATGTAACGTGCAGAATGGCGTCTCGATTTGCTGAGGTTCCGTTGCTGGATGATCATCTGTGCCGATGTTTCCTATCTGATTGTGGAGAAGCCTGCGGGCCTGTTGTCCGTCCCTGGGCGGCTGGAAGGGAACAAGGATTGCTTGATCTCGCGTTTGCAGGGTGTGTACGCGGATGCGCTTACCGTGCATCGCTTGGATCAGGTGACATCGGGTTTGATGGTGTACGCGCGCGGCAAGGCGATGCAGATTGCCTTGTCCAAGCAGTTTGAACAGCGTCAGGTCAGCAAGCGCTATGAAGCGCTGGTGCAGGGTTTGATGGAGGGCGAGTCCGGCGAGATCGATCTGCCACTGGTCTGCGATTGGCCGAACCGGCCGAAGCAGATGGTGAGTTTTGAGCTGGGCAAGCCGTCCTTGACGCGTTGGCGGGTAGTGGCGCGCGATGTGGCTGCGCAGACCACGCGGGTTGAGCTGGAGCCGGTGACCGGGCGCAGCCATCAATTGCGTCTGCACCTGGCAAGCATCGGGCATCCGATCGTGGGCGATGTGATGTACGACGCGCAGCCTGCACTGCGGGTTTGCCTGCATGCGCGGCGCCTAGGGTTTGTGCATCCGCTGACAGGGGAGTTGCTGGAGTTTGTTTCTGAGTGCTCTTTCTAAAGTCAAAGGCTTGCCCTCACCCCAACCCCCTCTCCCGCGCGCGGGAGAGGGGCTAGCAATGCGTCGGCTGCCAGTGCATTAGCCCTCAGTCCTCAATTTCCCGCCCCCGAGCCTTTGGTCTTAAGACCATCGTCGCAAGGAGTGCACCGCATCCCCGGACTATGCTCGGCACACAGCCAGGCAGTTACCGGAGGGTGTCGTGCAGTACGAGCAGATCTACCGCCGTTCCATTGAAGAGCCGGAAGCTTTCTGGGCCGAGGAAGCCAAGGCGATCCATTGGCATCGCCCGCCGCAGCAGGTACTGGACTACTCCAACCCGCCATTCCGGCGCTGGTTCGTCGGCGGTGAAACCAACCTCTGCTACAACGCGGTAGACCGCCATCTGGCCGAGCGTGGCGAGCAGCTCGCGCTGGTCGCCATCTCCACCGAAACCAACGTCACCCGCGAACTTACCTACCGCGATCTCCATCGCGAAGTGAATGCCTTCGCTGCGGTGCTGCTCAAGCTCGATGTCGGCCGCGGTGATCGTGTCGTCATCTACATGCCGAACATGGCAGAGGCGGTGTTCGCGATGCTGGCCTGCGCGCGTATTGGCGCAGTGCATTCCGTCGTATTCGGTGGCTTTGCCGCGCATAACCTGGCACTGCGCATCGACGATGCAAAACCGAAATTGCTGATCGCCGCCGATGCCGGTATGCGCGGCGGCAAGGTGATTCCGTACAAAGCGATGGTCGATGCAGCCTGTGCCGAAGCGAATACGCCGCCACCGAAAGTGCTGATCGTCTCGCGTGGTCTGGACGCGGCCGAACCGCGCATCGCCGGCCGCGACGAAGACTATGCGCAGCTGCGCGTGCAGGTCGGTGATGTTGAGGTGCCAGTGCAATGGCTGGAGTCGAACGAACCGAGCTATCTGCTGTACACATCCGGCACCACTGGCAAGCCCAAGGGCGTGCAGCGCGACGTTGGTGGCTATGCAGTGGCGATGGCGCAGTCGATGCGCACGGTATTTGATTGCGCGCCGGGGCAGGTGATGTTCTCCACCTCCGATGTCGGCTGGGCGGTTGGCCATTCCTATAACGTCTATGG
Source organism: Stenotrophomonas sp. STEN023 (assembly GCF_056760135.1). Classification (NCBI taxonomy): domain Bacteria; kingdom Pseudomonadati; phylum Pseudomonadota; class Gammaproteobacteria; order Lysobacterales; family Lysobacteraceae; genus Stenotrophomonas; species Stenotrophomonas sp. STEN023. The sequence goes on from NZ_JBRREF010000017.1 coordinate 65,502, forward strand.
TCCGTTGATCGGTGGCTGCACCTCGCTGCTGTACGAAGGCCTGCCGATCAATCCGGATGCGGGCATCTGGTGGGCGCTGTGTGAGCAGTACGGCGTGCGCACGATGTTCTCGTCGCCCACGGCGATCCGCGTGTTGAAGAAGCACGATGTGGATTTCATCGATAGGCATGACCTGTCCGAATTGAAGTATCTGTTCCTGGCCGGCGAACCGCTGGATGAGCCGACCGCGAAATGGATCACCGGCGCGCTGCACAAACCGGTCATCGATAACTACTGGCAGACCGAAACCGGTTGGCCGGCATTGACCTTGTTGCCGGGTCTGGAGATGAAGCCGGTGAAGTTCGGCTCGCCGGGGTTTCCGAATCTTGGCTACAAAATGAAGGTCATCGACGAGCAGAGTGGCGCTGAAGTGCCGCCCGGGCAGAAAGGTGTGCTGGTGATCCAGCCGCCGTTGCCACCGGGCTGCATGAGCACGATCTGGAACGACGACGAGCGTTTCCTGAAAAGCTACTTCGGCCACTTCAAGGAGTTGCTGTACAGCTCGCTGGACTGGGCCATCCGCGATGAAGACGGCTACACCTTCATCCTTGGCCGTACCGATGACGTGATCAACGTCGCCGGGCACCGGCTGGGTACGCGCGAGATCGAGGAGGCCATCTCCGCGCACCCGCGGGTTGCCGAGGCGGCGGTGATCGGCGTGCATGACGAACTGAAGGGGCAGGTGCCGCTGGTGTTTGTCACCTTGAAGCAGAGCCGGCCGGACGATGACGCCGGGCAGCTCGGCGCGGAAATGGTGAGCCACGTCACCCATTCGCTGGGCGCGGTTGCCCGGCCCGCCCACGTCCATATCGTCAATGCGCTTCCCAAGACCCGTTCGGGTAAGCTGCTGAGGCGTTCATTGCAGGCATTGGCGGAGCAGCGTGATCCGGGTGATCTGTCGACGCTCGACGATCCGGGTGCACTGGAAGAAATCCGCCGCGCGCTGGGGAAATAGCGCGTAGCCGGGCTGCAAGCCTGCTGTGCGGCGGTGATCGCAAGGGGGCGGTACGCGGCGGATGCAGTTGCATGTTCGGGAGCGGGGGCTCCTGGAAGATGCGCGCGGACCGTATTGCGATGCACAAAAGAGGGAGGGGGAATGGCATTCATCTATGCCAAGACGGCCGCTGGTCGTCTGGAGATCGAAAACCGTGGCTTGAAGCTGGCGCCGGCATTGCGTTCGGTGCTGTTGCTGGTCGACGGGCAGCGCGATGCGCGCGAGCTGCAGCAAATGGCGCAAGGCCTGCGCGCGCCGGACGACGTGTTGCAGCAGCTGGCTGCACTGGAATTGATCGACGCCGTCGCTGGCAGCGCTGACAAGGCGCCGGTATTGCCGGTGACCACCCAGCTCGGCGACGACCCGCTGCGTTACCAGCAGCTGCGTGACTGGATGGCCGAATCGGTGCGCAAGCATCTGGGCCTGAAGGGCTACCTGATCCAGTTGAAGATTGAACGCAGCAAGACTGCGGTCAGCCTGGAGCAGTTGTGGCCGGAACTGGCCACAGCGCTGGGCAAGGCCAAGAGCCCGGCATTTGCCAGCCGCTGGCTGGAAGAGACGCGCGCCCTGGTTGTTGGCTGACGGACTATTGGCGGCTGCTTGCGGCGCGCCTGCTGCGCTGCAAGCCGTGGCGATGCATGGGCACTATCATGGTGGCAGGTTCATCATGGGAGTGCCCTGCATGACGCAGGAAAAAAGCGGCGAGATCAGCACTGCGGGCTGGGACGCGATCAACGCGGCAATGGCCGTGCTGTATCCGGGGCAGGAGCCACGGCATTTTGGCACCTTGCTGTCGCATACGCTGGGCGGCAGTGACCCCTTGGACGGTATCAGCGTCTACTGGAGCGAGTCGCCGCGCCCGCATTGGCATTACGTCAGCTACGGCTTCTCCGAACTGTACGACAAGCAGAGCGATGATCCGCAGGAAAGCGGTTTCGGTTTCGAGCTGACCTTCCGTCTTGCTGCACAGGCAGGTGACGGCAAACGCGGCGAGCCGCCGGCGTGGCCGATGAACCTGATGCAGAATCTTGCGCGCTATGTTTTCAGCAGCGGCAATGTATTCGAGGCCGGTCACCATCTGGATGCAAATGGCCCGATCGCGCTGGATACCGATACCAAGCTGCGGCACCTTGCCTTTGTCGCCGATCCGCAGCTGCCAGCGATCGACACCGCCAACGGCCGCCTGAACTTCCTGCAACTGGTGGGTGTTACCGACGAGGAGATGGCGGCGATCAAGCGCTGGTCAACGCAGGGCGTGCTGGCGGTGCTGGAGCCGGCAATGCCGCTATGGATCACCGAGCTTGAGCGCGACTCCCTGCTGGATGATCCGGCCATCGCCGCACAGCTTGAAGCGGGCAGCCAGCGTGAAGGATCGAGCACCGGCATGTTGTTCGTGGAGACGCTGGAGTGGTCGGTCGACGACGCAACCACCACGTTGGTGCTGGGAGCGGGGCAGGTTGCCAGCGTGCTCGAGCTGTTGCCGCTGCGGCTGCATCACGACAAGCCGCTGGTGGTGCTTGGCAAGGACTGCCAGTGGCGGTTTGAGCCGGGCGTGGTCGACGACGTGCAGAGTGATGGCGACAGCGCGCGCTGTGTGCTGTCCGATGCGAGCCTGCAGGCGATGCTGGACGGCGTGCCTGCCGAACGCGGCCTGTATCCGCTGCCGGGTGGCAAGCTGCAGATCGAAGTAAGGCCGACCTTGCTGCGCGATGGACAGGGGGGCGTGATCCGCGAGATTGGTTGATCCCGCGGTCGTTGCGGCACTCATTGCGCAGTGGCGTTAGCGGTGACGCGCCACTGGCAGGGAGAACTCGAAGGCTGCACCTTCGTCGCTATCCAGCAGACGGATCTGGCGATGGTGCAGCTGCAGGATGCGGTGCACGATCAACAAGCCCAGACCGCCACTGTCCGGGCGCTGGCTGCCCAGCGCCGGTAGCGTGCTGAACAATTGATCGCGGCGCGCTGCTGGAATACCCGGCCCGGTATCGGAAACACGGACCAGTACATCGCCATCGAGTGCACGCAATGCCACCGTGATGCGCCCACCTGCCGGTGTATGCCGGATCGCGTTGTCGAGCAGGTTGGTCAGTACCCGCTCGATCAGGCCGAGGTCGGCTTCTACCGGCGGCAGGCCGGCGGGAATCACCGCATCGAGCTGCTGCTGCCGCGACTGTGCAGCCAGCTCGAATTTCTGGAACACGTCCTGGATCAGATCCGGCAGCGAGAACGGCTGCAATTCCAGCACCACGCCGCCATGTTCCAGTCGCGCCAGTTCGAACAGCGCCTGCGCAAGCCGGCCAACCTTGTGGCTCTGCGACAGGGCGATGCCCAGGTAACGCTGACGTTCCTCGGCACTGAGGCTGGCGTCCTTCAGTGCAAGCGTTTCCAGATAGCCATGCAATGACGACAGCGGCGTGCGCAGGTCGTGCGAGAGATTGGCGACCAGCTCGCGCCGTTGCAGGTCCTGCTGCCGCAGCTGCTGCCATTGCTCGCTGACGCGTTGGCTGAGATGGGAAAAACTGTGCTGCAGGATGCTGAGTTCATCACGCTCGCCGGCACGCAGCGGCGTCGGCGGCAAGGGCTGGCGTGGGGCAGCGCTGTCCACATCGAAGGATTGGATGCGACGGGTAAGCTGGCGTAGCGGCCGGGTCACCCAGCGGAACGCGATCACTCCGGCCAGCAAACCGACAACCGCCACGATTGCCAACGACCACAGCGTGGTCCGCAGGTTGGCGTTTGCAGCGATGTCCGCTGCCAGTGCTTCACGCTGCTCGCCGACCAGCACCACATAGATGTAGCCGACCTGACGGCCCTGCACCCATAGTGGTGCGGCATTGAATACCTTGCGGCCACTGCTGCTGCGCGGGTCGTCGCCGAAGATCGGCAGTTTGCCGCCGTTGAGCAATGCCTGCACCGGTGCCAGATCAACGCGGTCCCGCTTGAGGTGACCTTCCGGTGCGTCATGGCCGAGGATGCGGCCTTCCTCGTCGAGCAGGTACACCTCGACGCTGGGATTGACCGACATCAGCTTGCCGAACAGTGCGCGCACTTCACCATCGCGTAGACCACGTGCATCCATCAGTTCACCGCTGCGCGCTATGTGTTCGGCCAGACCACGCGACAGGCGCTGCACGGTTTCCTGCTCGTGCATTCGGCTGCTGCGCATCTGTATCCATGCCAGCGCACCGCAGCAGATCAGCAACAGTGCGCAGAACACCAGCGACAGGCGCTGCGAGAGGGTGAGCCTGATCATGTCGAGCTCCCGCCATCGGTTGCCAGTTTGTAGCCGCGACCCCATACGGTGAGGATGCGTTTGGGTAGCGCCGGGTCGTGCTCGATCTTGTTGCGTAGCCGATTGATGTGGGTATTGACGGTGTGTTCGTAGCCATCGTGTTGATGGCCCCAGACCTGGTTGAGCAGCTCCATCCGTGAGTACACCTGGTCCGGATGGCGGGCGAAGAAATACAGCAGGTCGAACTCGCGCGGGGTCAGTTCCAGCGGGCGCGCTTCAATCTGCGCGGTGCGTGCAACCGGGTCGATGCGCAGGCCGGCAACTTCGATTGCACCAGCATCGATGCGCGCGTTCTGCGCCATCGCCTCGACCCGGCGCAGCAAGGCCTTCACCCGTGCGACCAGTTCCAGCATCGAGAACGGTTTGGCCAGGTAGTCGTCGGCGCCCAGTTCCAGGCCGAGGATGCGGTGCAGCTCGCTGGCGCGCGCGCTGGTGATGATGATCGGGGTGTAGCGGGTCATTGCGCGGGCGCGGCGGCAGATCTCCAGACCGTCCACGCCGGGCAGCATCAGGTCCAGCACCAGTGCGTCCCATTGCCCGCTTTCCAGCAGGCGTACGCCTTCATCGCCGCTGGCCGCATGGGTGACGTCATAGCCTTCGTCGCGCAGATGCATGCGCAGCAGGTTGGCGATGTGGACATCGTCTTCGACGATCAGGATGCGTTTGCTGCTGCTCATCGACGCTTGCGGCCACTGGAGGGGATGGCTGGCATTGTGCTTGGACAGGCGCGCCGATGTGTCACGAAGAATTTAACTCTGCGTGAGGATTCGTTGACCTGCCCGGGCGCAGCATGGCCACATCGTCCCTGGCTGGAGAACGCCCATGTCGCTCACCCGTCGCAAGCTGCTTGGCATTGGCGGTATGGCCGCCGCCGCTGGTGTGCTGGGCCTGACCGCCTGCAATGGCCAGGCGCCGGCAGCGCCCGCGCGTACAGCGGTGTTTGAAGTGATGCGCAGCGAGGCGCAGTGGCGCCAGCTGCTCAGCCCCGCGCAGTACGCGGTGCTGCGCCAGCAGGGCACCGAGCGGGCGTTCAGCAGTCCACTCAATGCCGAGCACCGGCGCGGCACCTTCAACTGCGCGGGCTGCGCGCTGCCGCTGTTCTCCTCGGCCACCAAGTTCGACAGCGGTACCGGCTGGCCCAGCTTCTGGGCGCCCTTGCACGGCGCGGTAGGCGAGGACCGGGACACAAGCTACGGCATGACCCGGGTTGGCGTGCATTGCCGGCGCTGTGGCGGCCATCTCGGGCACGTATTCGAAGACGGCCCGCGTCCGACCGGTCTGCGTTACTGCATGAACGGCGTGGCCCTGCAATTCGTCGCGGGCTGAGCGCCGCGCCCCTTACTCAAGAAGGATGCTTCCATGTTCCTGTTGGTACTGGCCTATCTCGGCGGCGTACTCACCCTGCTCAGCCCCTGCATCCTGCCGGTGCTGCCCTTCGTATTCGCGCGCGCTGACCGGCCGTTCCTGCGCAGCGGACTGCCGCTGTTGGTTGGCATGGCGTTGATGTTCGCGGTGGTTGCCAGCCTGGCCGCGGTGGGCAGTCAGTGGGTGGTGCAGGCCAACCAGATCGGGCGCTGGATCGCGCTGGTGGTGATGGCGCTGTTCGCCGTCGCACTGCTGTGGCCGGCGCTCGCAGACCGCCTGCTGGCGCCATTGCAGCGTCTGGGTGCGCGGCTGGGCGCTGCCGCCGATGCAGGGCAGGGCGGCGTACTCAGCTCGTTGCTGATCGGCGTGGCCACCGGCCTGCTGTGGGCACCATGCGCAGGTCCGATCCTGGGGCTGATCCTGACTGGCGCCGCGCTGCAGGGCGCCAACGTTGGTACCAGCGGCCTGCTGCTGGCCTATGCGCTGGGCGCTGCCACCTCGCTGGCCCTGGCGGTGTGGATAGGCGGGCGCGTCTTCACTGCCTTGAAGCGGCGGCTGGGGCTAGGCGAATGGATTCGTCGTGGGCTGGGCGTTGCCGCGCTGCTGGCGGTGCTGGCAATCGCGATGGGCTGGGATACCGGCCTGTTGACGCGGCTGTCCACGGTCAGCACGGCCAGGCTGGAGCAGCAGTTGCTGGATGCATTGCCTGCGCAACAGCCCCCATCAGGTCCGGCAATGATGATGTCGGCCGATGCCAAGCCCGGCGCGAGCCTGCCGGTGGAGGGTGAGCTGCCGTCGCTGGGCGGTGCCACCGGCTGGTTGAACAGCCCGCCGCTGGATGCGCAGCAGCTGCGCGGCAAGGTGGTGCTGGTCGATTTCTGGACCTATTCCTGCATCAACTGCCTGCGTGCGATGCCACATGTGCGCGACTGGGCCGAGCGTTATAAGGAGCATGGGCTGGTGGTGATCGGCGTGCATGCGCCGGAGTTCGCCTTTGAACGCGATCTGCGCAATGTGCAGCGCGCGGTGGCGGACCTGAAGGTCACTTACCCGGTCGCCATCGACAATGATTTCGCGATCTGGCGCGGCTTCAACAACCAGTACTGGCCGGCGCATTATTTCATCGATGCGCAGGGACGCATCCGCGCCCATCACTTCGGTGAAGGCAACTACCAACAGTCCGAACAGATCATCCGCCAGCTGCTGCGCGAGGCGGGCAACAGTCTGCCCGGCGATGCAGCGCCGGCTATGCGCATGGCAGGCAGCGGCGTCGAGCGCGAAGCCGACATGAGTAGTTTGAAGTCGCCGGAAACCTATATCGGCCATGGTCGTGCAGAACACTTCGCCTCGCCCGGCGGCATGCAGGCTGGTCAGCTGCACGACTACCGCTTGCCGGCATCGTTGCCACTCAATCACTGGGCACTGGCTGGACAGTGGCGCGTCGGCGAGGAAGACGCACAGCTGGAGCAGGCAGGCGGCCGTATTGCATTCCGCTTCCACGCCCGTGACCTGCACCTGGTGCTGGCACCACAGGACCCGGCGCGGCCGGTGCGCTTTCGCGTGCGTATCGATGGTCAGCCGCCACAGGCCGCGGCCGGTAGCGATGTATCAGCGCAGGGCGAAGGCAGGGTGGATCAGAACCGGCTGTATCAATTGATCCGCCAGGACGGTGAGGTGCGCGAGCGGACATTCGAGATCGAGTTCCTGGATCCAGGCGTGCGCGCCTATGCCTTCACTTTCGGTTGATTGGAGGAGATACGTGATGAAAATCGCCACGGATAAACTCGTTGCCAGCAGCATCGCGGCGGTGGTCGCGGGTCTGTTGATGCTCGCGGTGTTCAGCATGGACCGCCCGGCAATGGCTGCGCAGGCACCGATCAGAGTGCCGGCGCCGACGGGCGCAGCTGATCTGCACCAGGCTGGCGTCAAACAGGCGCGGGTGGTATTTGCCGGTGGCTGCTTCTGGGGCGTGCAGGGCGTGTTCCAGCACATCAAGGGTGTGGACAACGCAGTGTCCGGTTACATCGGCGGCAGTGCGGCTGATGCCACGTATGCGCGGGTCAGCGGTGGTGGCAGCGGCCACGCCGAAGCGGTGCAGGTCAGCTACGACCCGTCGCAGGTCAGCTATGGCCAGTTGCTGCAGGTGTTCTTCTCGGTGGTGCACGACCCGACCCAGCTCAACCGGCAGGGACCGGACCACGGCAGCCAGTACCGTTCGGCCATCTATGCCGATGATGCCGCGCAGCGTGACGCCGCGCGTGCCTATATCGCGCAGCTGCAGCGCGGTGCGGTGTTCGCCGCGCCGCTGGTGACCCGGATCGAAAGCGGCAAGGTCTTCCATGCTGCCGAGGGTTATCACCAGAACTACCTGACGCTGCATCCGGAATCGGCTTACATCCGCATCAATGACCTGCCCAAGGTTGCCGCGCTGAAGCAGCAGTATCCGGCGCTGTACCGCGAGCGGCCGCGGCTGGTGATGAGCTTGTCGGCGCGATAAGCGACCGCGAGCGCGGTAAATGAAACGGGCCCCCAGTCATATGACTGGCGGCCCGTTGGGGTGAAGCGTAGAGCCGCAGCTAAGCACACGGCTTCTGCCTTGTGCGCGGCCAGCACCCCCCGATCG